>NZ_JBNBBE010000002.1:182160-183463 GCF_050031795.1 Stenotrophomonas sp. SrG | reverse complement strand
TTACAGCGCTCGCATTGATCCCCGCGGGTGACGACCAACGGTCGTCACTACCGGCTGCCGCGCGTTGATCGGGGCGCGACGACCAACGGTCGTCGCCTACCGGGCTGCGGCGCGTTGATCGGGGGCGCGACGACCAACGGTCGTCGCCTACCGGGCTGCGGCGCGTTGATCGGGGGCGCGACGACCAACGGTCGTCACCTACCAGGGTAGCGCCCGACCGTTGGTCGGGCGGCGCCGCAACGCGGCGTGCGTCACCGCTTGTCGAACAACCCGTCGAAGAACGTATCCAGGCTCTTCCACGCCCGCTTCGCCGCCCGCTCGTTGTACAGGCAGCCCGGCGGGTTGTTGGCATCGGATTCGGCGAAGCAGTGCACCGCACCGCTGTAGTTGGTGAACTCCCAATCAACCTTGGCCGCGTTCATCTCCTGCTCGAAGCTGGCGATGTCGTCCTTGCTGATGCCCTTGTCGTCGGCACCATTGAGCACCAGCACTGAGGGATGAGTACCGCCGGCCTTGGCCGGCAACGGCGAGCCCAGCCCGCCGTGCAGGCTGACCACACCGGCCAGCGGCGCCCCGGCACGGGCCAGCTCCAGCACCGTGGTGCCGCCGAAGCAGAACCCGACCGCGCCGATCTTCGTGGCATCCAGCGGCGCGTTGCCGGCCTGGGCCTTGAGCACTTCCAGCGCCTTCAGCGCGCGGGCGCGCAGCACCGGGCGGTCATTGCGCAGCTTGGTCGCCACCGGGCCGGCTTCCGCGTCGGTCTTCGGGCGCACGCCCTTGCCGTACACGTCGGCCACCAGCACCACGTAATCGTCGCCGGCCAGTTGCTTGGCCTTGGCGATGGCTGACTCGTTCACGCCCTTCCAGTTCGGCACCATCACCAGGCCGGGGCGCTTGTCGTTGTCTTCGTCGTCGTAGACCAGCACCCCGCTGAAGGTGGTGCCTTCGTGCTTCCACTCCACCGGCTTGGCCTGCATCGCCGCGACTGCCGGCAATGCCGTCATGCCCAGTACCAGTGCCGCACCCCACTGCCATTGCTGCTTCATGCGCCTGCTCCTTCCGGGAAAGAGCCCAGAGTGTATGTCGGGACATGTGACGGGCCGCAGGTGGCGGGTGGTTACGCGGCGGGTGGTTACGCGGCGGGTGGTCGCGTGGCGAGTGGTCAAACGGCGGGCGGTCGCGTGGCGGGGGTCAAACGGCGGCCGGTCGCGCCGCAGGTGGTAGAGCCGACTGTTAGTCGGCTGCGCCGTTGGCGCTATGCCAGGGTGAGCCGCGAAGAGCAGCGGACTGACAGTCCGCTCTA
>NZ_JBNBBE010000002.1:27155-182060 GCF_050031795.1 Stenotrophomonas sp. SrG | reverse complement strand
CCGTCCGGCTGCGCCGTTGGCGCTTTGCCAGGGTGGGCCGCGAAGAGCAGCGGACTGACAGTCCGCTCTACCGTCCGGCTGCGCCGTTGGCGCTATGCCAGGGTGGGCCCCGAAGAGCAGCGGACTAACAGTCCGCTCTACCGTCCGGCTGCGCCGTTGGCGCTTTGCCAGGGTGGGCCGCGAAGAGCAGCGGACTGACAGTCCGCTCTACCGTCCGCTCTACCGTCCGCTGCGCCTTTGGCGAAATGTCAGGCGATGCCGATGCCCGGGATCGCGGTGATCTGGTCCGGATCGAACCCTGCAAGCTCGGCGAAATGGCGGCCGCGCGCGACGTAATCGCGGTACACGCCGTAGCTCGGTGCGCCCGGGGACATCAATACCACCCCACCCTCTTCGCCGAGCGCCGTGCGGGCCAGCCGCACCGCCTGCTCAAGGTCGCCGGCGGCGTGCAGACCGAACCGCCCGGCATCGGCCAGCGGCTGCAGCAGCGCATGGATGCGCGGGCCGTTGGCGCCCATGGTGACGATCTCCACCGGCGGCACATCGTGCGCCATGTGGTCCATGAAATCGTGCCAGTCCAGCCCCCGGTCATGCCCGCCCACCAGCAGCGCGATGCGCTGGCCGGCGAAGCATTCCAGCGCCGCCAGGCTGGCGTGCGGGGTGGTGCTGATCGAATCGTTGACGAAGCGCAGCCCGTCGCGGCTGCCGATGGTCTGCAGGCGGTTGGGCAGCGGCCGGAAATCCTGCACGGCAGGCGCCAGCGCCACCGCATCCAGGCCCAGCGCTTCGATCGCCGCCAGCACCGCGCACAGGTTGCCGCGGTTGTGCCGGCCCGGCAGCGGCGTGTTCGCGGTATCGAACACCCGCTGCTCGCCGCGATACACCCACTCGCCGCGCATGTGCCAGCCCTGCGGCTGGTTGAACCACACAACTTCGCTGTCCGGCAGCGACAGCGCGGCCAGGTGCGGGTCGGCCGCGTTGAGCACCGCGATACGCGGTGCCGCGCCGGTCACCAGCGCCAGCTTGTCCTGGATGTAGCGCGCTTCGCTGCCATGCCAGTCCAGGTGCTCGGGAAACAGATTCAGCACCACCGCTACCTGCGGGTGCGCGCCACTGCTCGCCACTTCGCCGGTCTGGTAGCTGGACAGCTCCACGGCCCAGTACGCCGGCGCCGGTTGCGGGTCCAGCACCTCCAGCAGCGGCAGGCCGATGTTGCCGACCAGCCCGGTGCGCGCGCCCGAGGCGCGCAGCAGATGCGCCAGCAGCGAGGTGGTGGTGCTCTTGCCCTTGGTGCCGGTCACGCACACGGTGTCGCGCACGGTGCCTTCGGCATCGGCATGCTCGGCAAACCACAGCGAGGTTCCGCCGATGAACTGCGTGCCCTGCGCCGCCGCCGACACCGCAGCTTCCCCGTAGGGGCTGATCCCCGGCGACTTGATCACCACCTCGAAGGCGGCCAGGGATTCAGCGCTGACATCCGACCGCACCTGCAGCGTATTGCCGGCCTCGGCCCGCGCAGCGGCGGCCTCGGCATCGGGGCAGAACAGGGTCAGGGCCAGCGCCGGCAGGCGCTGGCGCAGGACGGCGAATGCCGCACGCCCCTCACGCCCCCAGCCCCACAGCGCTACGCGCTTGCCTTCAAGCTGCGAAATTCGCACGCAGGCGCTCCCAGATCGCCGCCGGAATCCGGTGCTCGCCTTCCAGCACCAGCAACGGTTCGATCTGCAGTTCGGCGCCGTCCAGCTGCGGCTGGATCTCCTGGATGAAACGCTTCACCAGCGCATCCTCGTTCCATTCCGGACGTGCCGCCAAGGTGGCCATCGCGGCACGCGATTCGCGACCTTCGCCCACGCATTCGAACGGTTTGTGGTCCTGGAATTCCAGCAGCGCGTCGAAGCCGCCGGCCTGCTCCATGTCGTCCAGCAGGTTGCGGCCGAAGATGCGCACCAGCCGGGTCTTGGGCATGAACGGGGCCAGTGCCAGGAACACGAAGTGGCACTTCGGGCAGACCCCGCACCAGCGGTTCACCGGGCGCTCGCCCAGGATGTGGAAGTTGCGGTTGCAGCTGGAGAAATGCGCGTCGTAGAAATCGGTCCTGGCGAACTGGCGCGCCACGGCCAGCTCCGACAGCGGGCGCAGCAGCGAGTAGTAGTGCAGGTCCGCCGCCACGTGTTTCTCAAGGTGCTCGCCAAAGGCCTGCTCGAAGGCCCAGCCCTTCGACCACTGGTGGTTCACTTCACCGGTACCCGGAATCTGGCTGCCGTAGCTGGCCGAACGCTCGTTGGAGAACACGACCTGGTCCACGCCCTGCAGCAGCGCGGCCAGCACCATGATCGCCGAGTTCACGGCAGTGACCGGGATATGCCCGTTCCACGCGCCCTGGCGGTTGAGCTCGAACAGCTCGGGGGCCAGCGTGCGGCCGATGTTGAGCATCGGCAGGCCGGTGCGTTCGGCGCAGGCACGGATCAGCTGCGAACCGCCAATCCAGGTCACCGTTTCGGCGATGCCCAGCGTGCGCAGCGCTTCAATGCTGACCAGCGAATCCTTGCCGCCGCCGATGGCCACCAGTGCATGCTCGCGCAGGCCCACCGCCGGCGCGGTGACCGCCTCGCCGTCCACCGGCAGGCGGAACCGCCCGCGCAGGTTCAGCCCGTTGCGGTAGGCGAACTCGCCCAGCCCGTTGAGGTACACCGTTTCCACCAGCGCGGCGGTATCGGCATCGATGCTGTAGCTGTCGATCCGCACCTGCTCCGGCACCGCAGCCTTGTAATAGCTGACGCCCGCGAACAGGTGCAGCAGGCGCAGCGCCCGCTGCACGGCCTCGGCGCGGGCAGCGTCCAGCACGAACGGCGCGCCGGGAATGCTGACCGTCTCGACCAGCTCCGGACCATTGTCGAAGGCGTAGACCAGCTGCGCCACGCCGGTATCCGCGGCGAAGTCGCAGCGGACGAAGCGGAAGCAGGCAACCTGGTGTTTATCGAAAGCAGTCATGGCGTATCCGGTGAGGCAATAAGGGAAACCAACGGGAGGCGCTCAGGGCACATCGTCGATGATGTCCTCGCGCGGCAGCTCGCGCTGGTTGTAGGTGTTGGCCATGACGTACCCGTAGGCACCGGCATCGGCGATCAGCATCACATCGTCCGGCGCGGTGGATACCGGCAGCCGGCGGCGCTTGCCGAACACATCGCTGGATTCGCAGATCGGCCCGACCACATCGAACAGTGCCTCGGCATACCCGCCCAGCCGGCTGAGGTTCTCGATGTCGTGCCATGCGTCGTACAGCGCCGGGCGCATCAGGGTGTTCATGCCCGCATCCAGGCCCACGCGGCGGATGCCGTCCTTCTCCACCACCTGGGTGGCGGTGGTGAGCAGCACGCCCGATTCGGCCACCAGGTAACGGCCCGGTTCAATCGCCAGGCGGAAGGCCGGGTGCACCGCCTTGACCTCGGCCAGGCCGACGGCCCAGGCGTCCAGGTCGAACGGTTCATCGTCATCGCTGTAGGGAATGGGCAACCCGCCGCCGATGTCGATGGTTTCCACGCTGCCGATCCGGCGCGCGAACCCGGCCAGTTCGTCGCACATCAGGCGCCAGTGCTGCGCCGTTTCCACGCCGCTGCCCAGGTGGGCGTGCAGGCCGACCACGCGGGTGCCGAGGTCTTCGGCCAGGCGCACGAACTCGTCCACGCGGGCGATCGGCAGGCCGAACTTGGAGTCCTTGCCGCCGGTACGGACCTTGGCGTGGTGGCCCTCGCCGCGGCCCAGGTCCACGCGCAGCCACAGCTCGCGGTTGCGGAACAGGTCCGGCCAGCGCTGCAGCGCTTCCACGTTGTCCACGGTGACGGTCACGCCGAGCGCGAACGCCGCTTCATATTCGGTGCGCGGCGCGAAGCTGGGGGTGAACAGCACCCGGCGCGGCGACAGCGTCGGCAGCACGTTGAACACGTGCTTGAGTTCACCGTGCGACACGCATTCCAGGCCGAAGCCTTCCTGCTCCAGCAGCTCCAGGATGGCCGGGTGGCTGTTGGCCTTGATCGCGTAATACCGCTGGTCGATCGGCCTGATCGCCGCCAGCGCGCGAGCGCGGGCGCGCACCGTGGCCAGGTTGTACACATACCGCGGCGTACCGGCCTGGGCCAGGTGCAGCAGGTGCTCGCGCTGGCCCCGCCACCACGCGGTTTCGCGCGGGCGGATGGTGCCGGCGATCTCGCGCCAGCGCGGGCCGAACACCTCACCTTCTTCCACCGGCATCGCGCCGCTGTCGATCAGCTCGGCGTGCAGGATCGGCAGCAGGCCGTCGGCGTCGGCTTCATCGATGACGAAGGTCAGGTTGAGGTCGTTGGACGACTGCGAAATCATGTGCACGCGCTCGCGCCCGAAGGTCGCCCACACGTCCGACAGCTTGTGCAGCAGCGAACGCATGCCGCGGCCGACCAGGGTGATCGCCGCGCACGGCACGATGATCTTGACCTTGCAGATCTGCGACAGGTCGGCCGACAGCGCGGCCAGCACATCGGTATTGACCAGGTTTTCGGACGGGTCCAGCGACACCGTCACGTTGGTTTCGGCCGAACCGATCAGGTCCACCGACAACCCGTGCTTCTTGAACAGCCCGAACACATCGGCCAGGAAGCCGACCTGCTGCCACATGCCGATGCCTTCCATCGACACCAGCACGATGCCGTTGCGGCGGCTGATCGCCTTCACCCCCGGCACCGGTGCGGCATTGCCGTCGATGCTGGTGCCCGGCAGTTCCGGGCGTTCGGTATCCAGGATCGCCATCGGCACGCCGGCATCGCGGCACGGCTTGATCGAACGCGGGTGCAGCACCTTGGCGCCGGTGGTGGCGATTTCCTGTGCTTCGTAATAATCCAGGCGGGTCAGCAGGCGCGCGTCGGGTACGTCCTTCGGGTTGGCGCTGAACATGCCCGGCACGTCAGTCCAGATTTCCACGCGGCTGGCGCCCAGCAGCGCGCCAAAGTAGGCGGCCGAGGTATCCGAGCCGCCGCGGCCGAGGATGGCGGTACCGCCATCGGCGTGGCGCGAGATGAAGCCCTGGGTGATCAGCATGCGGGTCGGCTGGGCGCGGAACGCCGCAGCCCACTCGGCATCCGAGCGCCACTGGCAGTTCACCGACAGGCGCTGCGACCAGTCGCTCTGGTTGGGCTGCGGCGGCAGCGCCTGCAGCCACTCACGGGCGTCCATCCAGCCGAAATCCAGGCCGCTGGCGCGCAGGTAGGCCGCGCCGATGGTGGAGGACAGCAGTTCGCCCTGGCCCAGCACGTCGGCCTGCCATTCCAGCGGGCGCGCGGCGGCGCGCGGGTGTTCCAGCAGGCCCTGCAGCGCGGCCAGGCGCACATCCAGCGCGCTGGCATCGAGCTCGAGCTCGGCCAGGAACTCGCGGTGGCGGGCCACCAGCGCATCCACGCGGGCGCGGCTGTCGGCGGCGCCATCGGCGATCGCGGTCAGTTCATTGGTCACCCCGGACAGGGCCGACACCACCACCAGCACGCGCGCACCCGTTTCTTCCGCACGTTTTTTCGCCAGCTTCCCGATCGTGTCCCAACGGTGACGACGCGACACGGAGGTGCCGCCGAACTTCAGTACGATCCAGCGATCGACAAGGGGGGAAGCTGACATGGAGGTAAGAATGGGTAGGTAGTGGGGGGATCGACCCGGCACGCCGGGCCGAACCTCTGATTCTATGCCAAGCCACGCCCCGGCAGGGCTTGTTAAGCTGCCCGACCGTTCCGCCAGACCGATCCGCCATGACCGCCCGCCGTTTCCTGCAGCTTGACGTGTTTTCCCCTTATCCCGGCGCCGGCAACCCGCTGGCCGTGGTGCTGGACGCGGAGGGCCTGGACGACGCGCGCATGCAGGCCATCGCCCGCTGGACCCGCCTGCCGGAAACCACGTTCGTTTTTGCCCCACAGGTGCCGGGCGCCAGCTACCGCATCCGCATGTTCAGCCCGCAGAAGGAAGTGCCGTTCGCCGGCCACCCCAGCGTGGGCACCGCGCACGCGGTGCTGGACGCCGGCCTGGCCGCGCCGGTGGACGGCGTCCTGGTCCAAGACGGCATCGCCGGTGCGCTGCCGCTGCGGGTGGTGGGCGTAGGGGCGACGCGCAGCATCGCCATCCGCACCCCGCGCGCGGCGGTCGCCGAGGTGACCACGGCGGACGATCCGCGCCTGCAGGCGGCGCTGGCTGGCTGGACATTGGGCGGACTGCCGCCGGCGCGCATGTCCGGCGGACGCAGCTGGTGGGTGGTGGAACTGGCCGATGAAGCCACGTTGCGCGCCCTGTCACCGGACTGGGACGCGGTGGCTGCGCTGGCCGAAAGCACCGACAGCATGGGCGTGTTCGCCTACACGCGGAGCTCGGCAGACGATTACCAGCTGGCCGTGCGCGCGTTCGTGGGCAACGGCCGGCGCTTCGAGGATGCCGCTTCAGGCGCGGCCAATGCGGTGTTGGCTGCGTGGCTGGACAGCCGCAACGCCCTGCCCGGCGTGGACGGGAGTTATGTCGTCAGCCAAGGCCGCGAGGTCGGCCACGATGCACGACTGACCCTGCATGTGGATGCGGAGGGCGAGGTTTGGTCCGGCGGCCAGGTGCAGACGGTCATCCAGGGCACGATCACCTGGTAGGGACACGCCACGCGTGTCCTGCGTGGAATCCGGGCCTACGTGGGACACGCATGGCGTGTCTCTACGGGTCACCCCAGGGTGCCGACTTTGCGTCGGCACCCTGAACATTTCAGCCAGCCAGCTCGGCTTCCATGCTGATCGGCACCGCGCTCAGCGCCTTGGATACCGGGCAGTTCTGCTTGGCATCATCGGCAATGGCACGGAACTGGGTGGCGTCGATGCCCGGCACCTTCGCCTTCACTTTCAGCGTGATCTGCGAAAGCTGCGGGCCACCTTCCATCGACAGGTCGACCTTGGCTTCAGTGTCCAGCGAGGTAGGCACGAAACCGGCCTCGGTGAGCTTGGCCGACAGCGCCATGGTGAAGCAGCCGGCGTGCGCGGCGGCGATCAGTTCTTCCGGGTTGGTGCCCTTCTCATCGCCGAAGCGGCTGCTGAAGGCATAGCGGGTCTTGTCCAGCAGGCCGCTCTGCGGCGTGCTCAATTGTCCCTTGCCTGTCTTGAGGTCACCTTCCCAGTGCGCAGTGGCGTGACGCGAAATGCCCATCGTTGGATCCTTAGTGGGTGAATGGCAGCACCAGCGTAGACCGGCAGGCGTTAGCACCGTGTCTGGCCCTGCCGGCCTGCGGCTTCCGGCCGCAGCCGCCCGCCCCCTTGCCAGGCATGCGTGACCTTGGCCTCGTTGCAAAGTGCTGTTTTCAAGGCATTTCCGCACAACCCCTGCCCGCCCGACTGGCCCGGCAAACCGCTTCCACCCCGCCGAACGGACCGTTTTTTTGGGCATGTCCTGATGCACTGCAGTAACCGCAAACGCAGAAAAGCCGAATATTTATGCGTTAGCCTATTGGCGGCGCCGCATTGTTGCCCTACATTTCGCTTGCCGATGGGTTCGGCGCGACCACACAACCAACCGATCACGGAACAGGAAACCATGGCAAAGACCGCTAAGAAGGCTGCCCCGAAGAAGGCAGTGAAGAAAGTCGCTACGAAGGCCGCCGCAAAGCCGGCAGCTCCGAAGCCGATCAAGGAAGTGCTGACCAAGTCCGGCCTGGTTGCACACATCGTGGAAGCCTCCGGCGTTGTCGCCAAGGACGTCCGCGCTGTGCTGGCCTCGCTGGAAACCGCCGTGGCTTCCTCGGTGCACAAGAAGGGCGCAGGCAGCTTCACCCTGCCGGGCCTGCTGAAGATCACCACCGTCAGCGTCGCGGCCAAGCCGAAGCGCAAGGGCATCAACCCGTTCACCAAGGAAGAGCAGTGGTTCGCCGCCAAGCCGGCCACCACCAAGCTGAAGGTGCGTCCGCTCAAGAAGCTCAAGGACGCTGCGCTGTAATCTGCGCGCTTCCTGCAGCACCCGAACGGGACGGCCTTGGCCGTCCCGTTCTTTTTTGGGGGCTCTCACGCGTAGCGAAACACAGCGTTGCCAAACCCTGCCTGCGCCCGGCAGGATCGCGCAGAGCCAGCCGCCACGGCCCTCGCGGCCACTACGTGCAAGCCCGGAACGCACAAGGTGGAACACTGCGTGCGGCCGCGCCTGTCGTCCGGCCCGCCGGCCACGCCTAAGGTGGACCTACTCCCCCACAGTGCAGCGCCATGGCCAGCCCCTCGCAACGCTATCGCATCACCATCACCCCGATCGAAAAGGACGGGCTGCAGTGCAGCGGACGCTGCACCATCGAACTGGAACATCGCGCGCAGCAGGACTGGATGCGCCTGCTGGAGGTCGCCCGGCGGCAGACCGGGCTGGCCGGTGACGAGCGCGCCGCGGCCATCGTCGCCACCCAGCTGCTGCAGGACCTCGCCGCGCGCTACGCCGAACAGCCCGCGCATCCACTCACAACCCTGCAGCCGCAGCTGGGTCAGGTGCTCGACGCCCTGGATGCAATCCAGCGCGCGCCCTGAAGGTGGTTACACTCTCCCTTCCTCTGGGGAGAGTGCGCCATGCGTCGAGCCTTGATCCTGTTACCGCTGTTGCTGGGAAGCTGTTCCTGCCAGCGCGATGCCGAGCCTGAGCACGCGCTGGCGGCCAGCGCCTCGGCGCCGGCCAAGGCGCCGATCGATGTCAGCGCAGCCGCGTCGCAGGGGATGACGGCCACAACCCCGCCGGCCCTCAGCGCGGTGGCACCCGACGCGCCCAGTGAGTCGATCACGGTTCGGAACTACATCTATGCCCTGCTGGGCAAGGACCGCAGCGCGTCGGATGCCTACTGGACGGGCGGACGAACCTCGTCGCGCCCGGACGATGCCGTGCTGCGCTCGATCCCGCAGCTGCGCAGCCTGCGCGTGGATACCGAAAGCCCCATCGCCCGCGACACCGCGCAGCCCTCGCGCCTGCGCGAGGTACCTGTGCGCGTCCGTGCCATCACCGCTGATGGCACGTTCAGATACGAGGGCTGGTACCGGCTGCAACCGCGCCCGGATGGGAGCGGCTGGGAAATCCTGAGCGCTTCATTGCAGCCCAGCCTGCAGTGACACGTAGACCGGGGCGCTGCGCCCCGGGGGAGGCACTACCGGTCCGGGTGTCCACGCTCATGAAGCGCTGATTCAGGCCGACGCGCTATGGTGGCACCACCTCCCTGCCGCGCCTGCCGATCATGAAGCTACGCCCCCTGTTGACCCGCCTCGCCGCCTGCACCGTCCTCATTGCTGCCGCCGTCGGCGCGCAGGCGGCGCCGAGCATTTCCGGCCGCGAACTGTCGGTCGGTGCCAAGGACGTCCAGCAGTATCTGGACGGCAGCTTTCCGCGCACCCAGGACGCCCTCGGTGGCCTGATCGCGATGACCATGAGCCACCCCAAGCTGACCCTGCCGCAGGGCAACCGCCTCGATTTGGGCTTTGACGTGGCACTGGCGACTGCCGGCAGCGCGCCCGCGCCGCTGGGCAAGGTCAAGCTGAGCAGCGGCCTGCGCTACGACGCGCAGACCCAGGGTTTCCACTTGGACCAGCCAACCGTGGACGACTTCACCCCGGCCAACAACGGCGGCAGGCTCGACTCACGCACCCGCGAGCTGCTCAACGCGTTCCTGGTCGATTACGCCCGCCGTGAGCCGATCTACAAGATCGATCCCACCGTCGGCGCGATGCTTGGCGCGCTGCAGGTGCAGTCCGCCCAGGTGCAGAACGGCAAGCTGGTGGTCACCTTCAACCAAGACCTCGGCAGCCTGGTGCCCGCCGGCGTCCTCGGCCGATAACTCCGGACCCTGCCCGGCTGGGGTGGAACCGGGCCCGGCCCGGCTCCACCCCTTCGTTCATCCAACCAACGCCTTCGCCACGGCCTCGGAAAACGCCGGAATATCATCCGGCTTCCGGCTGGTGATCACCCCGTTGTCCACTACCACTTCCGCGTCGGTCCACTGCGCGCCGGCATTGCCGAGATCGCTTTTCAACGACGGCCACGAGGTCACGTTGCGACCCTTGGCCAGGCCGGATTCCACCAGCAGCCAGGGACCGTGGCAGATCGCTGCGACCGGCTTCCCGGCCGCCGCAAACGCCTTGATGAACGCCACTGCCGGCGCCTGGGTGCGCAGCTTGTCGGGGTTGATCACCCCGCCCGGCAGCACCAGCGCGTCGTAGCTGGCGGCGTCGGCGCCTTCCAGCGACTGGTCCACCGGTACGCTGTCGCCCCAGTCCTTGTCCTTCCAACCGCGGATCTGGCTGGCGTCACCCGGTGCGATGACGGACACCTTGGCGCCCCAGGATTCCAGCAGGCGCTTGGGTTCCTGCAGCTCGGACTGCTCGAATCCATCGGTGGCGAGCAGGGCGACGCGCTTGCCGTTGAGGTCATGTGCCATGTGGGGGCTCCTTGAAAAAGTGAGCCCCTACCATGCAGATCCGCGCATTGGCGGAGAGTGACTGGCATGTGGACGTCGCGTGCCCGGTAGGTACCGATCGTTGGTCGGTACGCAATGTCACCCGGCCAACGGTCGGGTGCTACCGCGGTAAAGCGCCTGCGGGCGCTTTACCGCTTGGGCTGCAACATCGTCCCGGTGCACTTCTTCGAGCCGCAGCGGCATTCCCAGATCTTCTTCAGGCGTGCGGTGTGGCGCTCGGCCAGGGTGATGCCGTAGTTGTAGGTCAGCTCGTCGCCCGGCTTGATGTCCTTGATCGCCTCGATGAACACCTTGTCCTCGCGGCGGTTGTCGCCCTCCGCCTCCTCGATCACGGCCTCGCAGTTGGGGTCGCAGCTGTGATTCAGCCAGCGCGCATCGTTGCCCTTGTAGTTGGCATCGATGACGTAATCGTCGTTCAGGGTGAACAGGAAGGTGTGACCGCTCTCCACATCCCCGGTATCATCGGCATCCACGTCGGCGTGGCTGCGCAGCAGCCCCTTGTACTGGATCACCCGCTCGCCCTTCTTGAGCGGCGCCAGCGCGAACACGCCATTGCCGTGAATGGTCGACTTGCGGGCTTGGATCTTCTTGGGCATGTGGCTGGCCATTACGTTGGGATGGTCGATTCTCGCTTAATCTTTGTGATTGCCCAACCACGTCCGCACCGCGCCCCTGCTGGCGCCCCACGTCGAGCACCTGAACAGGACGGGTTGGATGCCAGGGCATAAAAGCGTACAATTTCAGTCCGCTTTATGGTTCTGCCCTCCCCATGCTCCGCGTCACCAAGCTTACCGATTACGCCACCGTCGTCCTGACCGTCCTTGCCGCTCGCCCGGGCGAGGTCCTCAGTGCGACCGAACTGGCCGAATTCGCCAGCCTCGAGCCGCCCACCGTCAGCAAGCTGCTCAAGCCCCTGGCCCAGGCCGGGCTGGTGGAAGGCCTGCGCGGCGTGCGCGGCGGCTACCGGCTGACCCGCCGCCCCGATCAGATCAGCCTGTTCGAGGTCGTCGAAGCCATGGAAGGCCCGCTGGGCCTGACCGAGTGCGCGCACGACCACAGCCAGTGCGGACGCGAGCTGCAATGCGGCGCGCGCAGCAGCTGGCGGATGATCAACGACGTGGTGTCCGACGCACTGCGCAAGGTCACCCTGGCGCAGATCCTGCCCCCTCTTCCCCTTGTTGACGCCCCCCGCCGCGTGATCGCGGCGGATGTCGTCTCCTGATCCACAGGCAGCCCCCATGGCCACCGATACCCTCGACACCGTCGCCCCCGGCGACACCCCCAACCGCGAGATCCACGAGCAGCTCGGCCGCAAGTATTCGGCCGGCTTCATCACGGACATCGAATCGGATTCGCTGCCGCCCGGCCTGGACGAGGACACCATCCGTGCCCTGTCGGCCAAGAAGGAAGAGCCGGAATGGATGACGCAGTGGCGCCTGGACGCCTACCGCCACTTCCTGACCATGCCGATGCCGAACTGGGCCAAGCTGCAGATCGCCGCGATCGACCTGCAGGCGCTCAGCTACTACTCCGCGCCCAAGGGCCCGAAGTACGCCTCGCTGGATGAGGTGCCCAAGGAACTGCTGGACACCTACGACAAGCTGGGCGTGCCGCTGCATGAGCGCGCCAAGCTGGCGGGCGTGGCCGTGGACGCGGTGTTCGACTCGGTCTCGGTCGGCACCACCTTCCGCAAGGAACTGGCCGAGAAGGGCGTGATCTTCTGTTCCATGTCCGAAGCCATCAAGGAACACCCGGCGCTGGTCAAGCAGTACCTGGGCAGCGTGGTGCCGGTAGGCGACAACTACTTCGCCGCGCTGAACTCGGCCGTGTTCTCCGATGGCAGCTTCGTGTTCATTCCCAAGGGCGTGCGCTGCCCCATGGAACTGAGCACCTACTTCCGCATCAACGCCGGCCACACCGGCCAGTTCGAGCGCACCCTGATCATCTGCGAGGACAAGGCGTACGTGTCCTACCTGGAAGGCTGCACCGCGCCGATGCGCGATGAGAACCAGCTGCACGCCGCGGTGGTCGAGCTGGTGGCGCTGGAAGATGCCGAGATCAAGTATTCGACCGTGCAGAACTGGTACCCGGGCGACGAGAACGGCGTGGGCGGCATCTACAACTTCGTCACCAAGCGTGCCGAATGCCGTGGCGCGCGCAGCAAGGTCACCTGGACCCAGGTCGAAACCGGTTCGGCGATCACCTGGAAGTACCCGTCGTGCGTGTTGCTGGGCGATGACTCGGTGGGCGAGTTCCACTCCGTGGCGCTGACCCACCACCGCCAGCAGGCCGACACCGGCACCAAGATGATCCACATCGGCAAGCGCACCAAGAGCAAGATCGTCAGCAAGGGCATCAGCGCCGGCCGTGGCCAGAACACCTATCGTGGCCTGGTCAAGGTGGACCGCAATGCCGATGGCGCGCGCAACTACACCCAGTGCGATTCGCTGCTGATCGGCAAGACCTCCGGCGCGCACACCTTCCCGTACATCGAGGTGAAGAACCCGAGCGCTACGGTGGAGCACGAAGCCACCACGTCGAAGATTTCCGATGACCAGATGTTCTATTGCCGCGCGCGTGGCATTGACCAGGAAAACGCGGTCTCGATGATCGTGGATGGCTTCTGCAAGCAGGTGTTCCGCGAGCTGCCGATGGAGTTCGCGGTGGAAGCCAAGAAGCTGTTGGAAGTCTCCCTTGAAGGTTCCGTGGGCTGACCGGTCGCGCCTTCGTTTGATTTTTTTGCCACGCATGGCGTGGCACTACTGGATTCGTATCATGCTGAAGATTGACAACCTCCACGCCCGCATCGGCGACAAGGAAATCCTCAAGGGCCTGTCGCTGGACGTCAAGCCGGGCCAGGTGCACGCCATCATGGGCCCCAACGGCGCGGGCAAGTCCACGCTGGGCAACGTGCTGGCCGGCCGCGAAGGCTATGACGTCAGCGAAGGCGGCGTGCAGTTCGAAGGCCGCGACCTGCTGGAGCTGGCGCCGGAAGAACGCGCCGCCGCCGGCCTGTTCCTGGCCTTCCAGTACCCGGTGGAAATCCCCGGCGTGAACAACACCTACTTCCTGCGCGCCGCGCTCAACGCCCAGCGCAAGGCGCGCGGCGAGGAAGAACTCGATTCCATGCAGTTCCTCAAGCTGGTGCGCCAGAAGCTGGCCGTGCTGCACCTGAAGGATGAGCTGCTGCACCGTGGCGTCAACGAAGGCTTCTCCGGTGGCGAGAAGAAGCGCAACGAGATCTTCCAGCTGGCCGTGCTCGAGCCGAAGCTGGCGATCCTGGACGAGACCGACAGCGGCCTGGACATCGACGCGCTCAAGAGCGTGGCCGACGGCGTCAATGCGCTGCGCTCGCCGGATCGTTCGTTCCTGGTCATCACCCACTACCAGCGCCTGCTGGATTACATCAAGCCGGACGTGGTGCACGTGCTGGCCGATGGCAAGATCGTGCAGAGCGGCGGCCCTGAACTGGCCCTGGAGCTGGAAGCCCATGGCTACCACTTCCTGAAGGACCGCGTGGTGCCGGAGGCAGCGGTCTGATGAGCGCCCTGCTCGATTCCCTCGCCGCCGGCTTCTGCGGCAGCGACGCCCGCCGCGCCGAGCTCGATGCCGCCCTGCAGGCCGGCCTGCCGGGCCCGCGCAGCGAAGCCTGGAAATACACCTCGCTGCGCCAGCTCGAACGCCGTACGTTCCAGCCCGCGCCGCTGGCCGCGCCCGACATCGACCCTGCCCTGCTGGCCGACATTCCGTCGCCGCGGCTGGTGTTCGTCAACGGCCGCCCGTCCGCCGCGCACAGCGACGTGTCGGCGCTGCCGGCCGGCGTGCAGGTGCAGACCCTGTCCTCGGCGCTGGCCGCCGGCGAGGAAGCCCTGCGCTTCTTGGGCCGCCGCTTCGAGCGCAGCGAAGAAGTCTTCGCCCGCCTCAACGCCGCCCTCGCCGATGAAGGCGTGCTGGTGCGCGTGGACGACGGCGTGCAGGTCGAAACCCCGCTGCAGCTGGTCTTCATCAGCGCCGCCGGTGGCAGCGACCTGGCCTGGCATCACCGCCACCTGATCGAACTGCGTGCCGGTGCCGCGCTCGGCGTGGTCGAGCACCACCTGGATGCCGGCGATGCCGCGCACCTGGGCAACACCCTGGTGCACGTCCACCTGGCCCAGGACGCGGTGCTCTCGCACGCCCGCGTGCAGGCCGATGGCAGCCGCGCCACCGCGCTGCTGCGCACCGATGCCGTGCTGGCCCGCAACGCGCAGTACCGCCGCGTAGACCTGGAGCTGGGTGCCGCGCTCAGCCGCCACGAACTCAACGTGCGCCTGGAAGGCGACAACGCGCAGCTGACCGCCAACGGCGTGCTGCTCGGCAACGGCCGCCGCCATGTCGACACCCGCCTGGGCATCGAACACATCGCGCGCGATACCGCCTCGGAGATGGTGTGGCGTGGCGTGGCCGCCAACCGCAGCCGCGTGGTCTTCCACGGTGGCATCCACATCCGTGCCGGCGCCGATGGCACCGACGCCAACCTCTCCAACAAGAACCTGCTGCTCTCGGCCGACGCCGAAATCGATACCCAGCCCACGCTGGTGATCGACGCCGATGAGGTGAAGGCCGCACACGGCGCCACCGTCGGCCAGCTCGATGCCAACGCCCTGTTCTACCTGCGCTCGCGCGGCCTGCCGGCCCAGCAGGCGCAGCAGCTGCTCAGCGCCGCGTTCTGCCACGAGCCGCTGAACGTGCTCGACGCGCGCCTGACCGAACAGCTGCGCCGCCAGCTGGACCTCGCGCTGACCAAGGCAGGCGTGGCATGAACCTCTCCACCCCGCGCCCGGTGGCCGACACGGCCGCCGCTCCCGACTGGGACCGCGTGCGCCTGGACTTCCCGCTGCTGATGCGGGAAGTGCACGGCAAGCCGCTGGTGTACTTCGACAACGCCAACACCGGCCAGAAGCCGGTGCAGGTGATCGGCGCGGTGGATGAGTTCTACCGCCGCTACAACGCCAACGTCAGCCGCGCCGTGCACGCGCTGGGCACCGAGGCCACCGACGCCTACGAAGGCGCACGCAGCAAGCTGGCGCGCTTCCTCAACGTGCGCGCCAGCGAACTCATCCTGTGCAGTGGCACCACCTTCGCCATCAACCTGGTGGCCTATTCGTGGGCCCTGCCGCGGCTGAAGGCCGGCGATGTCATCCTCGTCTCGCGCATGGAGCACCACGCCAACATCGTGCCGTGGCAGCTGGTCGCCCAGCGCACGGGCGCCACGATCCGCGTGGCCGAGATCACCCCGGAGGGTGCGCTCGACCTGGATGCCCTGCGCAAGGCCATGACTCCCGAGGTCAAGCTGCTTGCCGTGGCCCACGTCTCCAACGTGCTGGGCACGGTCAACCCGGTGCGCGAGATCTGCCGGGAAGCGCGCAAGCGCGGCATCATCACCGTGGTGGACGGCTCGCAGGCCGTGCCACACCGCAAGGTCGACATCGCGAACATCGGCTGCGACTTCTACGCCATCACCGGCCACAAGATGTGCGGCCCTACCGGCACGGGCGCACTGTGGGCGAAGCGCGAGCATCTCGATGCCATGCCGCCGTTCCTCGGTGGCGGCGAGATGATCAAGGAAGTGAGCTTCGAAGGCACCGTCTTCAACGACGCTCCGCACAAGTTCGAAGCTGGCACCCCGAACATCGCCGGCTTCATCGGCCTCGGCGTGGCGGTGGACTATCTGGAATCACTGGGCCTGGAGCACGTGGAAGCGCGCGAAAGCGAGCTGCTTGCGCACTTCACCGAAGAACTGAACAAGATCGACGGCCTGCGTATCTTCGGCACCACGCCGGACAAGGCGGCGGTGGTCTCTTTCCTGATCGAAGGCGCGCACGCGCACGACCTGGCCACCCTGCTGGACCTGGAAGGCGTGGCCATCCGCTCCGGCCAGCACTGCGCCCACCCGCTGCTGCAGTACTACGGCGTGGCGGCCACCTGCCGCGCGTCTCTCGCGTTCTACAACACGCACGCCGAGATCGAGCGGTTCATTGCGGCGTTGAACAAGGTGCGCAAGCTGCTGGGCTGACGCCGGCCGCGTACGATGACAAGAAGACGCCGCGGGCAACCGCGGCGTTTTGCATGGCGCGCACCTTTTACATCGAGCCGGTAGCGCACGACCGTTGGTCTTGCGCCGCATACGTAAACCTTCGAAGCTCAATGCCCTCCAAGCCGCGCGCATTCACCTTCATGATTGGCTGAGCACCATTCAGCTGAGCTACGGACGGGCTGCAGATTCAACGAGTTCCTTGATCAATGAATCGACACCCAAAGAATCCGCAGCTCCATAGGCCACCGCACTACTGGCCTTGCCACGCACGAACACCGTGAGAAAATAGCACTCACCGTCGTCCATCTCACCTCCCGTGTAATGCTTCGGCAAGTCAGCTGCGCCGGCATACAAGCTCATAAGATGTGGACCGAGCGGACTATTCTCCAGGTCACGCTCAGGCCCGAAACTACTCTTCATCAGAGTGCCATCCACACGAACGTAACCATAGCTCGGGAACCCAGCACTCCCGATCTCAAGGAGCACCGCTCCGGAATTACGCGCAGAACGGTCGGGCAACTCTACCCGGTGCACGCGCGTCTCTTCCCAGTGTCGAATGCATCTCCTGAATTCAGGAACGAAAGCGTTCGAAGAGTGAGAACCGCTGACCAAGCCTGCATAGTTGGCAACCTCTGCAGCTGGCGCGCGACCCATCGAAAATATCAGGGCGATGCAAGTAGCGAGAGGAGCAATAGAACTGAAAACGTGCTTCCAATTCATGACTTAGTATCCAAGCCGTGACCGGTCAACGGCGAACCCTTACCTCGACACTGGAGGTCAGCGTGAGTGATGCGTAGCATGGAAGTTCAGCGAGCACAGTGTATACCTCCAAGACGGAGAGAAAGCCACCCCGCACGAACAGAATAAACTCAACTCCAAAACCATCTGCCCCTGTAGCCGACAGACCCTCAATCTCAAAGTCCGCCTCACCTGAAAGCGGGATCGCGTCGCTCCCCACAATAAAGTCGACGTACACGCCCACTCGACTTTCCGTTCGCGCAATAGCAATGACGCGGCCCAACTGAGCACCGAGTTCTTCCGGTACACCCTTAGCCTCAAGCAGACACTTGATTGCCGTTTGTTCCAGATCGGGAATATCAGAGAGCCTCATCAACGCTGCCCTCAGCTGCAGCTGCCGGTGGCGACGCTTTCATGCGCCGCGACGTTCGCACATCGGACAGTCCGGTGAGGCCCGAGCATAGACCACCGTCTTCGAAGACCAAGCCACGCCACGAGTACCCGTCGTGGCATCCATCTCGTCTTCGGATCTGACCAGTCCCTCTGCAAGCGCAAGCGCCTTAACCATATGCCACTCCTCAAAGAGGCGAACCCCGATCATGAATTTTTGATGGACCTTTCTCATTGGTCGTCCCTGACTATCACAGCGGCGCAAGCAGCCCATCAATATAGTCACCAAGACCAACCACATCGTCGGAACCACCGATGAAATCGTCGTCCATCATCTTCCTGACTTCCGCCACCCCGCCCAACCTGTCCACCACGGATCGCATGAAGTCCAATTTTCCCAGGAACAGTGTCGTATCCTGATCCAGTCGAATGATCCATTGCTGGTCGAGAGAGAAGACATAGTGGTCGCGCAGGAAACTGTAATTCTCATCCCAGTACGTGCGAATGGATTCCATATCCGGCTTGATGTGGACGCCGCTCAACAGATCAGAGGCGTTCCTGTATCTGACTGCACCGAGTCCCGAAGGATACCCGGCCGCCTGGTTGTGCACCGCTATCCAGCATTCCCACACGCTATCCGGTGCCAGATCCTCATAGGAAGTTCGGTCAAAGGCCATTCCAGCCCAGCCCTGGATCGCGAAGGGCAGATCAGGGGGCATCGTCGGCAATACGATGGACTCGATGAAGTTCAGCCAAGCAGCCGTCGGGGATAGCCCAAGCGCATCCGGGAAATGATCAGCCATTCCGTCCAAGGTCATCGGTCGGGCTCTAGGTTAAGGTCTGGCGGCACCCCTGCTCCCTGGATCACCACGCTGAACTGTTCTTCGGCATTGTATCCATAGCAGTCCACGAGTATCACGACCTCGGCAGCATCAGAGTGGAACAAGGCCGAATCCCCGGTGAAGGCCGCAAGCGCCACCATGGAGGTAACGGTGAACCCGCTCACGGGCGCGAATCCGAGATAGTCCTTCTCATGAAAGCCAATCTCGCCCTCAAGGGGACCCAGCCTGCGCTCGACGCAGTGCATGACCCTGAGTGCTTCGGCCAGGCCGACATAGGCACGAACGAGACCCGGGGCATCGCGAATATCCTGCGGCCACACAATGTCCCGGTCAAATGACCTGGTTCGGAAATCCTCGATACGCAGGCTGCAGGAGGCTGCTTCATTGATAGCCTGGACCAGAGCAGCGCCGTGGCGTAGCCGCAGATGCGCACGCTCCCTCTCATCGGCCAGCAACATTCGCCGCTTACGCACCTCATCCCAGCTTCTGCTCTCCACGCGTGGCGTCCTTGGATGCGCTATCGTCATTTCCACCCCGCGCGTGATGCCTCCGGCACTTCCGGGGGATCACACATCTCCAGTGCCGACCGGCCAACGCTGCCCAGGCAGGGTCCCACGAGCGGGTGCGGGATGCAGGTCCCGGCACCCAGCATCTTCTCCTGCGCGCCTGTCACTACATAGTAGATCTCATAGCTGGACGGCTGGCCTACCGTGGCGTCCCTCTGGACGAAATCGACCAGATGTATCCGGCACGCGCGTCCGTGCAGGCGGGGGATCACCTCTGTGGCGAACGTTCGCTCAAACGCCCGTGCATAGCCTTGCGCGATCACGCGGCTTGGCTGATGGTTGGTGACGTACGGGCCCTCCGAGCGATCGCCACCGCATCCTGCCAGCAGCAACAGGCACAGAAGACCAGCCCAGCAGCGGAGCCTGCTCATGTCTTCCTGCACTCAGCCAATGCCAGCTCGACGATCTCCGCCGAGCAACGGGTGATGCTGCCTTCGCAAGTGCGCGCCTGAAGCAGCGCCTCGTTCGGCCCCTGTAGTGCATAGAACACGCGAGTGCGGTCTTTCTGCGATGCCGTCGGGACCAGGCTGCTCCCGATCAGATGGACACCGATGCTTCGCGAAGGATCGCCATGTTTTCCTCCAAGCTCACGCTCGATCTTCGACCAGTAATGCTGCGAAACTCCGCTGTGCGGATCCCTGGTAGATAAGGTGTAGGTGCACTGCGGGCGCTGGGCGCAGCCAGCACCCAGCAGCGTCGACAACAACAGCCCGACGACGCCGATACACCGCGCTATTCTCCCTTCCCGGTGTTGCGTTTTCAGACCCATCCTGCGCCCCGTCCCTTCCCCCGCCAGAGCATACGACGAAGCGGGTATGTAATAATGAGAACCCTTCTCATTAATGCCACTGAATGTCGTCGGTCGCCCCCAGTGCCGCGAGCACCCCACCGCTGCACGCTTACCTGCAGGGCCCACACCAGGGTGCTCCGGGCCGTGCGCGGGCACGCGCCTCGTTCACCGAACGCCATGCGCGCACGCTCGCTGGCAGCCTGACCGTGCTGGCCCACGCTGCCGTCATCGCGCTGCTGCTCTGGACCCACGTTGCCAGCACGCCGGTGCTGCCGCCCCCGCAAGCCGACCGCACCCAGTTGGTGCTGCTGCCGCCGCGGGCGCCGGAAGTACCATTGGAAGACATCGTCGCGCCCACCCCCAGCACGGCCGCCACGCTCCAACAGCAAAAGCCCGAACCACCGCGCGACCGGCCCACGACGCCGCCGCGCGAGACGGCCCACTGGGTGATCCCGCCACCGACCCCGCCGCAGCCCAAGCCGGATTCGCCGGCGCCCCTGCAGCAGCAGGCCTCGGTTGCCGCCTCGCCGCCCAGCCCACCGCTGCCGCCCGGCCCCAGCGAGACCACGCCCGGCCGCGACAGCTGGGAAGGCCGGGTCATGGCGCGGCTGGAACGCTTCCGTCGTTACCCCCACGCCGCGCGGGCGCGCCGCCATGAGGGCGCCGTGCAGGTGCGGGTGAGCCTGGCCCGCGATGGCCAGCTGCTTGCGCTGGCGGTGGAGCAGAGTTCGGGCTACGCGATGCTGGACCAGGCCGCGCTGGATACCTTCCGCCGGGCCGCGCCGTTGCCGGCCGTGCCCGACGACCGGCCGGCACCGGTGGAACTGTCGTTCCCGGTGGAGTTCTTCATCCGCTGAGCGCCCGCGCAGGCGTGCTATTCGGTCAGCGCCGTGCGCATCTCGCGCTCGATCTGTTCGACCAGCAGCAGGTTGCCATGCTCCGGCGCGCGCTCGTAGGCGCGTTTGGCCGCGTCCTGGGCTTCGGCCAGCAGACGGAAGCGCACCTCGGCACTCTCCGCCACCCGCGCGGAAGCGAAACACGACGCCGCCTGGTAGTAGAGCTCCTGGACATCGCCCAGGTCGCGCGCGCGCTGCCGCCAGCGCGCGGCCGGCACGTCGTTGCCGGGGGTGGCTTCGTAGTGCGCGATGAGCCGCTTGATCGCCACCAGGTCGTCATCCTTGGCGGCGGCGGTCACCACGGCCAACTGGCGGGGCGACAGGTAACGGTCGTCCGTCGGGGGCCCTTCGCCGCAGCCGGGCAGCGCCAACAGAAACACGCAGGACAGGAAAGTGGACTTCATAGCCGCACGATCCTGCCAGTGCCCGATTCGCACGGCCAACGCACCGTTCCTATCAAAAAGCGGCATTACATAGGCAGCGCCACTGCTACCCGCCACCGGCGCCCCGCTCTAGAATGACGGCATGAGCACCCTGACCTTCCGTCCGGCCACGCTGGCCGACATTCCCGCCCTGATCACCCTGGTCACCTCGGCCTACCGCGGCGACGCCAGCCGCGCCGGCTGGACCACCGAAGCGGACATGCTCGACGGCGCGCGCATTGACGCAACCGGCCTGCAAGCCGATATCGAGCGCCCGCGCAGCACCGTCCTGCTGGCCGAACGCGACGGCCAACTGCTGGCCTGCGCGCACGTGGCCGACGACCACGGCAAGGGCTACTTCGGCATGTTTTCGGTGGACCCGGCCCAGCAGGGCGGCGGCATCGGCAAGCAGGTCATGGACGCGGCCGAAGCCCACGCCGCGCGCGAATGGGGCGTGCCGGTGATGCAGATGACGGTGATCGACATCCGCGATGAGCTGATCGCGTTCTACGAGCGCCGTGGCTACCAGCGCACCGGCATCAAGAAACCGTTCCCGTACGGGGATGAGCGCTTCGGCATTCCCAAGCGCGACGACCTGCGCTTCGAGATCCTGGAAAAGCCACTGGCGGCCCTCGCATGAGCGAGACCTGGACCTTCGTCTGCGCCACGGCCGAACTGCTGCCGGGCGAGATGAAGAGCACCTTCGACGAGGTTACCGGCACGCCGATCGTGGTGTTCAACCTGGACGGGGAGCTGTTCGCCCTGGAAGACCAGTGCACGCACGAGGAATTCGAACTGTCCTCGGGCACGTTCGATACCGAGGAAGGCAGCATCGAATGCGTGCTCCACAGCGCACGTTTTGACGTGCGCGATGGCCGTGCCCTGTGCGCCCCGGCCTATACGGCGGTGCCGAAGTTCCCGGTGAAGCGCGAGTTTGACGGCGTCTGGACCCGCGACGACCGCGACTGAGTCTCACCGAGCCGATAGAAAACTTGAATCGGCCCCTGGCCGGTTCTGTGATGCCCGCCGCACGGCGGCGGATGCGAATCATTATCGTTTCTGTTAATTTATCGGTATTCGCCTTCCCGGCCTGACCGACTACCGCCTCATGGCTGCCGCCAGTGATGCCACCGCCAACCGCTGCTCGACCCCATTGCTGCTGACCGCGGCGGTGCTGTTCTGCCTGCTGGCCGTCGTGGCCGGACTGGGCACTTCGCTGGGTTCGATGGATCGTGCGCGAACGGTGGCCGCGATGGCCGCTGGCGAATCGCTGCAGGTGTCCGGCATACCTGCACCAGACCGCGCCCCGGTCGCCGTCCACGCCTGCGCCGCAGCGGAAAAGGAAGCCGAGAACGGCCGCCCCGACCCTGCCGAACGTGCCACGTCGCTTCCGTCGTGCATGGCAGGCACGCGCACCGCAGCGTCACCCGCCGCGTGGGCCATGCCGGCGATCCGATCGCGCCCACTGCGTTCGCATCTGTCGCAGGCGCCGCCCGCGCGCGCCTGACCGCTGCTGCCCAGGCACCTCGCCACGCAGGGCGCCCAACGCCCCCTGCACATCGCATCTCTTTCGCTCGACCGTCCATGCCCCTGCGTGCGCGCCCCACCCGTGCGCGCTCGATGGCATTCCTCTTCCCGTTTCCAGGTCCATCACCACCATGATCAAGAGCCGCAAGCATTCCTCCCCCGCCCGCAGTGCCGCCAGCCTGGCCACCGCCAGCCTCGTCACCGGCCTCAGCCTGGCCATGCTGCCGGTGGCCGCCCAGGCCGAGTCGGCCAGTGACTCCCCGCGCACGCTGGACCAGGTGCAGGTGCAGGCCGCCCGCGGCTTCAAGGTCGACAAGGTCGCATCGCCCAAGTTCACCCAGTCCCTGCAGGACACGCCGCAGACCATCCAGATCATCAGCCGCGACCTGTTCACCCAGCAGGGCGCGACCACGCTGACCGATGCGCTTCGCAACAGCCCGGGCGTGGGTACGTTCTACGTCGGCGAGAACGGCAACACCAACACCGGCGACAGCATCTTCATGCGTGGGTTCGATACCTCCAGCAGCATCTTCGTGGACGGCGTGCGCGATGTCGGCTCGATCTCGCGCGATGTGTTCAACACCGAGCAGGTGGAAGTGTCCAAGGGCCCGGCCGGCACCGACAACGGCCGCTCCGCGCCCACCGGTTCGATCAACATGGTGAGCAAGCAGGCCAACCTGCATGACGCGGTGACCGGCACCGTGTCGGTCGGCAGCGACAGCCAGCAGCGCGCGTCGGCCGACTGGAACCAGTCCCTCGGCGCCACCAGCGCACTGCGCCTGAATGCCATGTGGCAGGACAGCGACCAGCCCAGCCGCGACCACGTGAACAACTCGCGCTGGGGCATCGCGCCGTCGCTGGCATTCGGTCTGGGCACCAACACCCGCTATATCCTCAACCTGCTCTATGTGGACCAGCAGAACGTGCCCGACGGCGGCGTGCCGACCCTGGGCCTGCCCGGCTGGACGCCGCAGCCCACGCTGGAACCGCTGGCTGGCCATCCGGTGAACCCGGAGAACTTCTACGGCACCCGCGCCGACCATGACGACGTCACCGCGAAGATGGCCACCTTCCGCATCGAACATGACTTCAACGACAGCGTGCGCCTGACCAACACCGCACGCTGGGGCCGTACCGACCAGGACTACATGCTCACCGCCTTCATGGGCACCGGCACGCGCGGCGCCAACGGTGCGCCGACCGGCAACATCCGCTACACCGACCGCAACAACCTGGACACCTACACCATCGCGCGCAGCCTGCCGACCTTCAAGGACCAGCAGAACACCATCCTCACCGACCAGCTCAACCTGCGCGCGGACGTCAGCACCGGTGCCATCGTGCACAACCTCAGTACCGGCGTGGAGTTCACCCGCGAAGAACTCAAGAGCTTCGGGCAGGCGGCCACCAACGGCACCACCTGGTCGCCGGCCAACCTGTACAACCCGGACTGGAACGCCACCGGCCTGACCTGGGCACACAACGGTGCCGACAGCCGTGGCAAGACCACCACCTCGTCGGTGTACCTGTTCGATACGCTGAACTTCACCGACAGCTTCCTGGTCACCGCCGGCCTGCGTGCGGACCATTACAAGACCGAGTACCAGAGCGCGGTGGTGTGCGGCGGGCGCGGCCCGGCGTGCGGCAGCAACCCGGTGGGCACGGTGATTCCCACTCCGTCGCTGGAGCATTCCGACACCCTGCTCAACTGGAAACTGGGCGCCGTGTACAAGGTCGGCGACATCGTCAGCCTGTACGGCAACTACGCGCTGTCCCAGCAGCCCCCGGGCGGCAGCAACTTCCAGCTGAGCAGCTCGGCCAGCAGCGCCGACAACCCCAGCCTGGACCCGCAGAAGGCCAAGACGCTTGAAGTGGGCACCAAATGGGCCTTCCTCGACGATGCACTGGCCTTCAACGTCGCGCTGTTCAAGACCGAAGTCAGCAACGAGATCAACACCCAGGTGCTCGACGATGCCGGCAACCCGACCCAGACCGGCAAGAAGTCGGTGCAGGGCATCGAGGTCTCCACCGTGGGCCGCATCACCGACAACTGGTCGCTGTCGGCCGGCTACAGCCACCTGGATACCGAAGTCGAGGAAGGCGCCAACGTGGCCGCCGATGGCACCCGCAACCTGACCTACACCCCGGGCGCGACCTTCACCAGCTGGACCAGCTACACCTTCCCGTTCGGCCTGACCGTGGGCGGTGGCGTGCGTTACGCCGGCCGCATGCACCGCGGTACCGATGGCGCGGTGGGCACGCCGGCGTTCACCAAGTCGTACACGGTGTACGACGCAGTGGCCTCGTATGAAATCAACGAGCACCTGGTGCTGCGATTGAACGCCTACAACCTGTTCGACAAGGACTATGTGGCCGCGATCAACAAGAGCGGCTACCGTTACACCCCGGGCGCCCCGCGCAGCGTGCTGTTCAGCGCGGACTTCCGCTTCTGATCCACCAAGGACCCTGCCATGCTCCTGCACGTTCCCGATGTCCTCACCGCCGACGAACTGGCCCACCTGCAGCGCGCGCTTGCCGCGGCAGACTGGGCCGACGGCCGCGAGACCGTGGGCGTGCAGGGCGCGCAGGTCAAGCGCAACCAGCAGTTGCCTGACGCCTCACCGCTGAAGGCCGAGCTGGGCAGGATCGTGCTGGCGGCGCTGGAACGGCACCCGCTGTTCTTCGCCGCCGCACTGCCGCTGCGCATCCTGCCGCCGCGCTTCAACCGCTACCAGGGCGGTGGCGAGTATGGCTTCCATGTGGATGGCGCGGTAATGATCACCGACAACCAGGGCGTGCGCAGCCACCTGCGCTCGGACGTGTCATGCACGTTGTTCCTCAATGCGCCGGAGGACTACGAAGGGGGCGAACTGGTCATCAGTGATACCTACGGCGAGCATGAGGTGAAACTGCCGGCCGGCGACCTGGTGCTGTACCCGTCCAGCAGCTTGCACAAGGTCAACCCGGTCACGCAGGGCGCACGGCTGGCGTCGTTCTTCTGGGTACAGAGCATGGTCCGCGACGATGGCGCACGGCGGATGCTGCTGGAGATGGATGGCGCGATCGAGACGCTGCGCGTGACCGGTGGCGATCCGGGGGCGGTGCTGCAGTTGACCGGCGTGTATCACAACCTGTTGCGTCGCTGGAGCGAGACCTGACGCTGTAAATCATTCCCATTTGCGTTTGTTACAACCGCTCTCTACAATCCCCGCGGCGCCAGACCTGCTGGCGTGCTCCGACAGGGATATCACCTTGCGCCACCCCCACCGCCACCGCAGCTTTGCCCCCGCCATGCGCGGGCAGCGCCCGGCGTTGGCGACGGTGTTGGCGTGGCTGGCCCTGCTCTCGATGCTGCTGGGCGCGCTGCCGCTGCTGGAACAGCGCCTGCCCGGCACCGCCTCGCTGGTGCTGCAGCAGCCCGCCGAAGAACGTCCCGGCGGCGAGAATCGCCTGCAGGAAGAAGCCCCGGCCAAGCCACGCCGGATGGCCAGTGCCCGCCCGGCGGCCACACCGCCGCGCCTGCCACAGCCGCCGCTGACCGATTCACTGGATGCACTGATGGCCACCCTGGCCGAGCTGCCGCCGCAGGTCGTCCCCACCATTGATTCCGCCCCGGCAACGCCGCTGCCGGCGGCCCCCGGGTTGCGCGTCCAGCGCGGCCAGGCGCCCCCGCAGGGCTGATCCCGCCCGCGTCCGCGTCGCTGCGCCTGCACGACCGCCGCCGGGCGCCGCTGCTGCCTGCACTGCAGGCCCCCTGACGATTTTTCGATTGCGCTGCGGCCGCCGGCCACGGCGTTCCCGCGTTTGCATCCTTTTCGAGGTACTTCCCATGGCCCAGCGCCATCGTCGTCGCACGTCCCTGTCCCGCTGCTCGTTGAGCGTTGCCCTGCTGGGCGCGCTCAGCGCCCCCGCCTTCGCCGCCGGCGATGTCGCGGGCGACCCGAAGACCCTGGACCAGGTGGTGGTCACCGCCTCGGGCTTCGAACAGAAGATCACCGACGCCCCGGCCAGCATCAGCGTGGTCAGCCGTGAGGAGCTGGCCAAGCGCCCGTACACCAGCCTGGTCGATGCGCTGCGCGACGTGGAAGGCATCGACGTAGGCATGGAAACCACCGACAAGAACGGCCGCGCCACCATTTCCATGCGCGGCATGCCGTCCGAGTACACGCTGGTGCTGATCGACGGCCGCCGCCAGAGCAACGTGGGCCAGCTGTACCCCAACAACTTCGGCGGCGGCCAGTTCGCCTACCTGCCGCCGCTGGATGCGATCGAGCGCATCGAAGTCGTGCGCGGCCCTATGTCCACGCTGTACGGCTCCGATGCCATGGGCGGCGTCATCAACATCATCACCCGGCGCAACCAGGACAGCTGGCACGGCTCGGTCACCCAGGGCTTCACCGTGCAGCAGGACGACCAGTTCGGCGATGCACGCACCACCGACGTGTACCTCACCGGCCCGCTGGTGAAGGAACGGTTGGACGTAGCCGTGCGCGGGAGTTACTACGATGCCAAGGCCTCCAACCCGGAATGGGAAGCACTGACCCTGCCCGACGGCACGCTGTGGGAACGCAGCATCGGCTTCGGCGGTGGTGGCAAGGCGGTGGCCAACACCAACTGGAACACCGGCGTGCGCCTGAGTTGGTCGATCAACGACGACCACGACCTGTCGCTGGACTACGACGTCTCGCGCCAGAAGTACGACAACAGCGAAGGCCAGACCGGCACGCTGGACAGCTTGGCCAGCCTGTGGCGAGTCGGCAATGCCACCATCCCCAACCCGAACGGCAACGGCACGGTCACCCGCCGCGTGGTGCAACCGCGCGTGGGCTATACCGCCTACCAGCGCTACGAGCGCGACCAGCTGGCACTGACCCACCAGGGCCGTTATGCATTCGGTACCTGGCAGACCACGCTGACCCACACCAAGAGCAACAACCTGGGGCGTTCGCTGCCGCTGACCCTGGACGAACGGGCCGACCTGCAGACGCTGTGGAACGACGTGTGCCGCCGCACCGGCGCGGCCAACAACTGCGCCGCCGGCGCCCGTAACGGTCTCGCCGCGCTGAACCCCGCCGAGATGGCACGCCTGGAAGCATTCCTGCCACGCCCGCTGCGCACCATGGAGCTGGAAGGCTACGTGCTGGACACCATGCTGGACATGAGTTTCGACGCGCACAAGCTGACCTTGGGCGGCCAGTACACCGACACCGACATGATCGACGGCGTGTTCGGCATGGACGGCGCCGGCTACCGCGACAACGTCAAGCAGAAGCACCGCATGTGGTCGGTGTTCGCCGAGGACAACTGGGCACTCACCGACGCGCTCACCGCCACCTTGGGCGTGCGTTATGACGACCACAACATCTTCGGTAGCCACCTCAGCCCGCGCGCCTACCTGGTGTGGAACGCCAGCGACGCCTGGACCTTCAAGGGTGGCGTGAGCACCGGCTACAAGACCCCGCGCCCGGACCAGCTGTTCCCCGGCGTCACCGGGTTCGGCGGCCAAGGCGTGCTGCCGCTGGTGGGGTCGCCCAACCTGCAGCCGGAGACCAGCACGAACTATGAAATCGCCTCGTACTACGAGGGCGAGCGCTGGGGCTTCAACGTCACCGGCTTCCTCAACAAGTTCGACGACAAGATCGCCAGCGGCGGCACCTTCCCGAACTGCGAAGTGGCACCGGTTGGCGGCGGCTACTGCGTGGACGTGGGCCCGGGCTGGGCGGCGCTGGGCTACAGCACCTTCAGCCAGAGCGTGAACATCGATACGGCTGAAACGCGGGGCATTGAAGCGGCGGCGCATGTGGACCTGCTGCAGAACCTGCAGCTGCGAGGCAACTACACGTATACGAAGTCCGAGCAGACCAGCGGCGCCGCGAACGGCCAACCGATCGCCGGCAATCCCGCCAAGCACATGGCCAAT
The DNA here is from genome assembly GCF_050031795.1 of Stenotrophomonas sp. SrG. NCBI lineage: Bacteria > Pseudomonadati > Pseudomonadota > Gammaproteobacteria > Lysobacterales > Lysobacteraceae > Stenotrophomonas > Stenotrophomonas sp. SrG. Next base: position 153,428 of record NZ_JBNBBE010000002.1, on the reverse strand, counting down.
GCCAGCCTGAACTGGCAGGTCAGTGAGGCGGTGAGCCTGTCGTTGATTGGCGAAGGACGCTATGACCGGTACCGCGACACGCTGGTGAGCAACGTGGCCGGTGTGAGTTCGTCGCAGGTGCGGTATTACGACGATTACACGATCTTCCACCTGGGCGGCAGCTGGAACATCAACGAGTGGCTGACGGTGAACGCGCGGGTCAACAACCTGTTCGACAAGGACTTCGTCTCGCAGTCGTGCGTGTTGATCAGCGACAGTGAGTACAACTGCGTGGATGATTACGCGACGAAGGACCAGCGTCGGAGTTACTGGATTTCGTTGAACGCGGCGTTCTGAAGTCCCGGCGCTGCGCGCCGCCGCCCGACCAACGGTCGGGCGCTACCGGCTCTCACGCACACCGGGCGCCCCAGGCGCACCGGGCGCCCCAGGCACACCGGGCACCCCACGCACACCGGGCACCCCACGCACACCGGGCGCCCCACGCACACTGGGCGCCACACGCACACCGGGCGCCCCAGGCACACCGGGCGCCCCACGCACACCGGGCACCCCACGCACACCGGGCGCCCCACGCACAGCGGGCACCCCACGCACACCGGTAGGTGCCGACCGTTGGTCGGCACACGCCGCAGACCGTCATCGCGCGACCAATAATTGCGAACCATTCTCATCAATGGTGTAATTGGCTATTCGTCTTCCTGCCGTGACCGTGGCCACCAGCGCTCCCCCTTCCGCCGTGCAGCAGCAACAGAGCCGTGGCTTCTGGCTGCGCACCCTGCACCAGTGGCACTGGATCAGCTCGGCGGTGTGCCTGATCGGCATGCTGCTGTTCGCCGCCACGGGAATCACGCTGAACCATGCGGCGAAGATCGAGGCGACGCCGCAGGTGGTGAACCGCCAGCTGGAACTGCCGGCCGAGCTGCTGGGCCAGCTCGGCGACCGCACCGACGGCAACGCCCCCGTGCCGCGCCCGGCCGTGCGCTGGCTGGACCGCGAACTGGGCATTTCCATCGGCCGTCGCCCGGCCGAATGGTCCTCCGAGGAAATCTATCTCTCCATGCCCAGCCCCGGCGGCGACGCCTGGTTGAGCATCGACCGCGAAAGCGGCGCCGTAGAGTACGAAGCCACCTCGCGCGGCTGGGTGTCCTACTTCAACGACCTGCACAAGGGCCGCAATGCCGGCCCGGCCTGGGGCTGGTTCCTGGATGTGTTCGCCGTGGCCTGCCTGGTGTTCTGCATCACCGGCCTGTTCCTGCTGCACCTGCATGCGCGCCAGCGCCGCATGACCTGGCCGCTGGTGGGCCTGGGCCTGATGGTGCCGCTGCTGATCGCCCTGATCCTGATCCACTGACTTTCCTTCGCCCTTTCCCTTCCCGGAGTCGCACCCATGCGCGTCACCCTCACCATCGCCCTGAGCGGCCTGCTGGCCACCTCGCCGGCCTATGCCACCACCCTGGACATCAACGTCGAGGTGCCCAAGCTCAACGTGGCCGAGTACCACCGCCCGTATGTGGCGGTGTGGCTGGAAGGGGCCGACCAGAAGGTCGCCGCCAACCTGGCAGTCTGGTACCAGCAGACCGGCAACAGCGAAGGCCATGGCACCAAGTGGCTGCCCGACCTGCGCCAGTGGTGGCGCAAGAGCGGCCGCGAGCTGAAGGTGCCGGTGGACGGCGTGACCGGGCCGACCAAGCCGGCCGGCACCCACGCGCTGTCGTTCACCGACAGGCAGCCGGCGCTGAAGGCGCTGGCACCGGGCAACTACACGCTGGTGGTGGAAGCGGTGCGCGAAGTCGGCGGTCGCGAGCTGGTCAAGATTCCCTTCACCTGGCCGGCCACCGCGCCGCAGACCGGCAAGGCCCAGGGCAGCACCGAGCTGGGCCTGGTCACGCTGTCGTCCAAGCCCTGATGTTCCACTGCCCTCCCCGTCGAGGGCACCCTTAACCTGTACATGGAGTTGTTGATGAAGCGCTCGCTCGTCCTAGCCGCCGCCCTGGCCGCCGCCCTTCCGTTCTCCGCCCTGGCCCACAAGGCCTGGCTGCAGCCCTCGCAGACCGTGATCGCCGGTGACCATCCGTGGATCACCGTCGATGCGGCGGTGTCCAACGACCTGTTCTACTTCAACCACGTGCCGCTGCGCCTGGAAAGCCTGGTCATCACCGCACCGGACGGCAGCACCGTGCAGCCGCAGAACGCCTCCACCGGCAAGTTCCGCAGCGTGTTCGATGTCGAGCTGACCCAGCAGGGAACCTACCGCCTGGCCTCGGTCAACAACGGCCTGTCGGCCAGCTGGGAAGAAGACGGCAAGCCCAAGCGCTGGCGCGGCACCGTGGCGACCTTCGCCACCGAAGTGCCGAAGAAGGCCAAGAAGCTGCAGGTAAGCCAGTCGGTCAACCGCATCGAAACCTTCGTCACCAACGGCACCCCGAACAGCACCGCGCTGGCGCCGACCAAGTCGGGCATCGAGCTGGTCGCCGTGGGCCACCCCAACGACCTGGCCGCCGGCGAAGAAGCCAGGTTCCGCGTGCTGGTCGACGGCAAGCCGCGCGCCGGCCTGGCCTTCGAGATCACCCGTGGCGGCACGCGCTACCGCAACGCCCAGGAAGAGATCAAGGTCACCAGCGACAAGAAGGGCGAGTTCTCGGTCACCTGGCCCGAAGCCGGCATGTACTGGCTGGAAACCAGCAGCGAAGACAAGAAGACCACGCTCAAGCAGGCCAAGACCCGCCGCCTGAACTACGTCGCCACGCTGGAAGTGCTGCCGCTGTAATCATGTCCACCCTGCACGACATCGCCAGCCTCGGTGGCCACACCATGGGCACCACCTGGCAGGTCAAACTGACCACCACGCCCGGCCGCGATCTGCACCCGCTGCATGCGGGCATCCAGGCGCAGCTGGACGCGGTGGTCGCGCAGATGAGCACCTGGGAAGCGGCCAGCGACATCGCCGCGTTCAACCGCGCAGCGGCCGGCACGTCGCTGCCGCTGCCCGGCCTGTTCGCCGAGGTGATCGACTGCGCGCTCGATATCGCCCGGCGCAGCGAAGGGGCGTTCGATCCCACGGTCGGCCCGCTGGTCGCGCTGTGGGGGTTCGGTGCGCACGCACACGCCCAACGCGTTCCCGATGCTGCCCGGCTGGCGGCCACGCAGGCACGCTGCGGTTGGCAGCGGCTGCACTGGCAGGACGGCCACCTGCTGCAGCCGGGTGGACTGGAACTGGATCTTTCGGCCATCGCCAAGGGCTTTGCGGTGGACCTGGTGAGCCGTTGGCTGCGTAGCCAGGGCATTGCGGCGGCACTGGTGGAAGTGGGCGGCGAGCTGCACGGCTATGGGCGCAAGCCCGATGGGCAGCCGTGGCGTGTCCTGGTCGAAGCAGGTCCAGAAGAAGAAGCAGAACTCGCGCATCCGCCGCGCGTGCTGGCGTTGGACGACCTGGCCGTTGCCACCTCCGGTGATCGCTGGCACCAGTTCGTCGAGGATGGCACGCACTACAGCCATACGCTGGATCCACGCGCGGGCGCGCCGGTCAGCCGCACGGCGGCCGCGGTGACCGTGGTCGCCCAGCACGCCATGCACGCCGATGGATGGGCCACCGCATTGACGGTGATGGGCGCGCAGGAAGGGCTTGCGTTCGCCAATGCCAACGCGCTCGCCGCACGCTTCATCACCCGCACTGCGCAGAGCATCGAAGAACACTTGAGCACGGCCTTTACCGCGCTGCTCACCGAACAGGATGCCGCTGCATGAAAGGCAGCCCGTCGCGCGCGGTAGTGGGCAATGTGCTGGTGGCGGCCCTGCTGGCCGTACTGGCGTGGTTGCTCTTACGCCTGCATCTGCAGGAAGACTGGTGGTTGGCCGCGCCACTGGCCTCGCATTGGCGTTGGGCGGCAGGCACCCTCACCGCCTACGCCGCGCTGTGCGCGCTGCTGTGGTGGCGCGGCCGAACCCGCGACGATGTTGGCGCCGCCGCCGGCGAAGCACCGACGCTGCTGGTCTGGGCCAGCCAGACCGGGTTCGCCCAGCAGCTGTGCGAGCGCAGCGCCGAGGTCCTGCGCGCGGCCGGGGTGCCGGTGCGCGTGCGCGGCCTGCACCAGGTGGACGCCGCATTGCTGCAGCAGACCACCCGGGTGCTGCTGATCGCCAGCACCACCGGCGAAGGCGATCCACCCGACCACACCCTGCCCTTCCTGCGCCGCGTGATGCCGCAGGACATGGCACTGCCGCAGTTGCACTACGGTGCGCTGGCACTGGGCGACCGAAGCTACGGGCACTTCTGCGCGTTCGGCCACCAGCTCGATGCGTGGCTGCGCCAGCACGGCGCGCACCCGCTGTTCGACACGGTGGAAGTGGACAACGCCGACCCGGCCGCCCTGCGCCACTGGCAGCAGCTGCTGGGCCAGCTGGGCGGGAACGCCACCGAGCTGCCCGACTGGGCGCCGGCGCAGTACCAGCCCTGGCAGCTGCAGTCGCGCCGCCAGGAAAACCCCGGCAGCCCCGGCGCGGCGACGTGGCGGGTGAGCCTGGTGCCGGCCGATGGCGTGCTGCCGGCGTGGCAGGCCGGTGATGTGGCGGAGATTGGTCCGCAGCACAGTCCGGTCGAGGTCGATGCCTGGCTGGCCACGCATGCACGCGATGGCGCAGCGATGATCGAGGGGCAGCCGCTGCGCGATTGGCTGGCGCGCTCGCACCTGCCGGTGCTGCCCGATGCGGTACCGGCCGATGACACGGCACTGGTGGCCACGCTCAAGCCGTTGCCGCACCGCGAATATTCCATTGCCAGCATGCCGGGCGAAGGCCACGTGCTGCTGCTGTTGCGGCGGCTGCTGCGCCCGGATGGCACGCCGGGGCTGGGCAGCGGCTGGCTGTGCGATTACGCGGCGCTGGGTGGGCGCATCAACCTGCGCTTCCGCGGCAACCCGAATTTCCACCCACCCGCGCCGGACGCACCGCTGATCCTGATCGGCAACGGCACCGGCATTGCCGGGCTGCGCGCGCACCTGCGTGCACGCGTGGACCTTGGTGCCGGTCGCAACTGGCTGCTGTTCGGCGAGCGTACCGCCGCGCACGATTTCTACTTCAAGGAAGACCTGCAGCGCTGGCAGCGTGACAGCATGATCGCGCGGCTGGATACGGTGTTCAGCCGCGACGGCGGCGAGCACCGTTACGTGCAGGACCGCCTGCTCGCGCAGCTGGACACCCTGCGCCAGTGGGTCCGCGACGGCGCCACGATCCTGGTCTGCGGCAGCCTGCAGGGCATGGCCCCGGCAGTGGACGCGGTGATCGAACAGGCGCTGGGCCGCGAAGGCAAGGAAGCCCTGATCGTCGCCGGCCGCTACCGCCGCGACGTTTATTGACCGCGCTGGTCCAGGCGGATGGCGAGCAGCTCACCACCACCACGCAACGCATAGCGCCTGCGCGGTCCTGCCGCCAGCCACGCGGTGTCGCCCTGCTGCAGCGGCGGCAGTTCCGGCTCGCCCTCGAACCCCGCCTGCCCCGCCAACAGGTGGATCGCCCACGCCGTGCCCGGCTCGGTGAAGAAGAACATGCTGCCCACCAGCGGGCGGTGCAGCAGTTCGGCATCGACCTGGTCACGCCGCCACATCAGGTTGAAATCATGGGTGAGCCCATCCACCAGCTCGCCATGGATCTCCGCTTCGCCGGCAAAGCGCAGGCGATCGTGGGGTGGCAGCAACGTATGCAGCGCGCCATCGGCAAAGCGCAGGCGCAGCCCTTCGCCGCGCAGCAGGACCAGTTCGCGGTCGATGCCGGGGAACGACGAGAACGCCGCATCCTGTTCGATCTCGGCAATCGACAAACGTACCAGCCACGCATCGCTGTCGGGCACGCGCAGGATTTCACGGGTCCAGCCAAGACCATTGCGCCAGCGTTCGCGGCGGTATTCAACGCTGGGTATGACGCGCGTGGCAGCGCTCAATGCGGTGGCGGTCGACATGCCGCCATTGTGCCTCAGCCGGGCTTGCCGCCGCAGTCCGCTTCCAGCAGCTGCGAGCGCGCCAGCCACTCCTTGTCCGGGTAGTAGGCGAACACCATCGCCCCACCGCGCAGGCTGTCGATCAGCGGCCGCGCCACGGTCAGGCGTACCGCCGGGCAGCCCAGGCTGCGGCCGAGCCGGCCCTGCAGCCGGGCGATGGTGGGGTTCACGTACGGCGCACCGTGGATGACGATGGCGCGGTCGCGCGCCTTGTCGTTGAAGCCCGGTTCCAGTCCCTCCAGCCGCAGCGAATAGCCATTGCCGCCCATGTAGGTTTCCTTGGCGGTGAACGCGCCCAGGCTGGACATGAAACTGCCATCGCGGTTGGAGAAGCGTTCGGTGGCGTTGCCGCCGCTGTTGCGGCCATGCGCGACCCATTCCTCGAACAGCAGCTTCTGGTGGGCCAGGTCGAACACCCACATGCGCTGTTCGGTGGACGGGCGCGAGTAATCAATCACGCTCAAGCGGCCCGGATCCACGCCGAGCTCCGGCCGGCGCAGGGCGCAGGTCATCGCGTTGGCGGCCAGCTGCAGCACCTTGCGGTCCGCATTGGGCGCCGCGCGCGCCAGCATGTCGGCCAGCTGGGCCGGCGGCAGCGTGCGGGGTGGCGGCGTGGTCGCCGCACGGGCGCTGTCGGCCGGCGTGGTCAGCGCCAGCCCGCACAGGGCAACGGTGGCAATCAGAACGGGAAGGGAACGCATCAACACGATACCGGCAGGGCCTCCTTACAAGGTGGCCCCGCCTGCGTCGGATTCCAAGACCGGCTGCAGGTTCTGTTCATCCGCCACCGGGCGAACCGCCGGCAGGCTGGTCACCAGCAGCGTGGTGCCTGGCACCAGCACCTTGTACAGCTGCGCGGCGAAGGACGGCGGCAGCGCCATGGGCAGGCTGGGCGTGGCCAGCAGGTCCGGGCTGGCGTTGCCGGCGCTCTGCCCCAGCAGCGGGTAGGCGGTCCACTTGTGCAGCTTCTGGGTCGCATCCAGCGGGCTGGCGGTGTCCGAATAGCCGTCCTGCATCACAAACAGCGTGGTGCCCTCGAACGCCGGCAGCGCCTTGGCTTCCAGCCGCGATTCGCCGATCAGCACGCCGTCGCGCAGCACGTACAGGCGCTGGTCGTGCAGGCTGACCAGGATGCCCACCTGGCCCGAGGGTGCGGCGCTGTCATTCCAATACTGGTCCGGCGCACCGGTGGTTTCCAGCAGGGTCTTGCCCACGCTGTTCACCGGGGCCAGCACCGCCGGGTAGGCCAGCGTCATCGGCGCGCTCTTGGCGTCGGCCACCACCACGGTATCGCCACGCTTGGTTTCGCCGAACAGCTTCTGCGCGAAGGCCTGGGGCAGGCGCACGCAGCCGTGCGAGGCGGGATGCCCGGGCAGGTTGCCGCCGTGCAGCGCGATGCCGTCCCAGGTCAGCCGCTGCATGTAGGGCATGGGCGCGCTGTTGTAGAGGTTGGATTTGTGGTCCTTGTCCTTCTGCAGGATGGTGAACACCCCGGTCGGCGTTTCATGCCCGGCCTTGCCCGAGCTGATCGTGCTCAGGCCGATGGCAATGCCGTTGCGGTACACGTAGGCACGCTGCTCATCCAGGCTGACCACCAGCACGATGGGCCCGGCGGGCGAGATTTCCGGGTGCCAGAGGAACTGGCCGGGCTTGAGATCGGTGGGGCTGGCAGGCTCGGGCGCCGACCACGCCGGGAGTGCCATGACGGCGATCAGCGAACCGGCGATGTGGGTCAACAGCGTGCGACGTGTGAGCATGTGGCCTTCCTTCGGGTGGGTCGAGGACACGCATGGCGTGTCGCTACGCATGATCACCGCAAACGTTGAAACCCGCCAAAGCCCCAAACAAAATTGCCCGGTCACACATCCCTGTGCGGACCGGGCAATCGTCACGTCCTTGTCGGCATCCCGCCTTCCCCCTGTGCGTCCTGCCCAGTGTGGGTGCCGGCCATGCTCCATGCACTCGGCCGTATGTTGTTCCGCCATCCCTCCCCTTCCCGGGTATGGATGCCACCGTCCTGGTGGATCCGCGCCAATCCCTCCGCGCTGCGTCCCTGCGTGCCCCGTCCCTGCGGCTGTCGAGGTGGCCGGCTCCTGCCTGGCTACCGTGACCGGCGTCATGCCGGTCGCGACCCATCCTGTTGTGTCAGCGCCTTGGTACGGGTGCCGGCACTGCCCTCCTGGGCGGTGCCACCGTGGGCGCCGCCATGGCCCCCACCGTCATCCGTCGTCGATTCCGTTCGACCGTTGCTGTCCCTATCCCTTTCACCCGTGCCAGGTCCTCGACCCGGAGGAAAGGTCCGTGTTGTCGCCGGTAAGCCACGATCGCCTGGGCCTTTTGGGGCCCTACGTTCGTCAATCCCTGCTGCAGCGTCGACGCATCTGCCGTATTGATGTTGATGCGGTCGGCCGCCGAAGCGGTTCCGGTCAACAGCAGTGCCAGCGCAAGCGCCTTCCACGAAAACCAAGGCCCCACCGTGTAGCTCCCTGTGACGTCGGACCGACCGCTGCCGGCATCCCGTCGGAGCAGTCAGTGTCCCTCGCCACATACACACAGCCTATCGTCCACATCACCTTCACACAGCCAGCTAAATACCTGACGTGGTGTAGGGAAATCCCTACCCCCTGCTCAGGCGTAGAATGGCGGGATCAGCCACATGCATTCGGAGTACCAGATGGACAGCGCCAAGCTCGGCCAATTCGTCAGTGAAAAGTGGGACAGCGAGATCGTTCCGCAATTGGTCGAATACATCCGCATTCCCAACAAATCGCCGATGTTCGACGCCAATTGGGTGGAGAACGGCTACATGGAGCAGGCCGTCACCCTGATGGAAACCTGGGCCAAGGCGCAGAAGCTGCCGGGCCTGAAGGTCGAAGTGGTGCGCCTGGAAGGCCGCACGCCGTTGCTGCTGCTGGAAATTCCCGCCACCGGCGCCGAAACCGGCGACGACACCGTGCTGCTGTACGGCCACCTGGACAAGCAGCCGGAAATGACCGGCTGGGACGACGACCTCGGCCCGTGGGTGCCGGTGCTGCGCGGCGATAAGCTGTACGGCCGCGGCGGCGCCGATGACGGCTACGCCATCTTCGGCTCGCTGGCGGCGGTGCTGGCGCTGCAGGAACAGAACCTGCCGCACGCGCGCTGCGTGGTGCTGATCGAAGCCTGTGAGGAATCGGGCAGCTACGACCTGCCGGCCTACGTGGACCACCTGGCCGACCGCATCGGCAAGCCGTCGCTGGTGGTGTGCCTGGATTCGGGCTGCGCCAACTACGACCAGCTGTGGTGCACCACCTCGCTGCGCGGCCTGACCGGCGGCAACTTCTCGGTGAAGGTGCTCAACGAGGGCGTGCATTCGGGCGATGCCTCCGGCGTGGTGCCGTCCAGCTTCCGCCTGCTGCGCCAGCTGCTGTCGCGCATCGAAGACGAAAAGACCGGCCGCATCCTGCTCGACGGCATGCACGTGGAGATTCCGGAAGAGCGCCAGGCCCAGGCCAAGCGCGCTGCCGAGGTGGTGGATACCGAGATCTTCGAGAAATTCCCGATGGTCGACGGCCTCAAGCCGATGAACGACGACCTCACCGAACTGGTGCTCAACCGCACCTGGCGCCCGGCGCTGTCGGTGACCGGCGTAGACGGCATGCCGCCGTTGGCCTCGGCCGGCAACGTGCTGCGCCCGCATACCGCGGTGAAGCTGTCGCTGCGCCTGCCGCCGACCGCCGACGGCAAGGCCTGCGGTGAGCTGCTGAAGGAAGCCCTGCTGCGCGACCCGCCGAACGGCGCGGAAGTGAAGCTGGACCTGGAAAAGGCCTCCTCGGGCTGGAACGCCCCGGCGATGGCGCCGTGGCTGACCCAGGCGATCGACGAGGCCAGCCAGACCTTCTTCGGCAAGCCGGCGATGTACATGGGCGAAGGCGGCTCGATTCCGTTCATGGGCATGCTGGGCGAGAAGTTCCCCGGCGCGCAGTTCATGATCACCGGCGTGCTCGGCCCGCATTCCAACGCGCACGGCCCGAACGAGTTCCTGCACATCCCGATGGGCAAGCGCGTCACCTCGTGCGTGTCCAAGGTGATCAGCGAGCACTACGCGGCCAGCCTGCGCGGTGAAACCAGCGGTTCGCCGGTGGCCGCCGACAGCGGCACCCGCCACGGCGGCCACGGCTGCTGCTGACAGCGACGATGACGGACGCAGCCTGCCCTTGGTAGGCTGCGTCAATCTTCTGCGGGAAACAGCGCAATGAATGGTCTGTTCGGCAGCACCAGCTGGCTCTACATCATCCTGGTCGGCTTCGTGGTCGGCCTGCTCGGGCGCTTCGTGATGCCCGGCAACAACCGCATGGGCTGCCTGCTGACCATCGTGCTGGGCATCGTCGGCGCACTGGTGGCCGGCTGGTTCGGCCAGTACATGGGCTGGTATGCGCGCGGCGAACCGGCCGGCTTCATCGGCGCGCTGCTGGGTGCAATCGCGGTGCTGGCCCTGCTCCGCCTGTTCAGCAGCAAGCGCTGAACGCACTTCCCCCCTTCTTCCCGAGCGCCGCAGGGCGCCGCTTCGACGTACCTGTCCATGAACGATCCTGCTTCCGACCCGCTGCGCGCCGAGCTTCGCCGGCAGTGGACCTGCGCCGCGCTGGGCGACCCCGACCTGCACCTGGACCGCGCGTCGGTGGACGCCGGCTTCCGCAGCTACTGGCGCGCCACCAGCGTGCACGGCAGCCACATCGTGATGGATTCGCCGCCAGGGCTGGAGGATGTACGCCCGTGGCTGCGCATGCATGACCTGCTGGAACCCAACGGCGTGCGCGTACCGCGCGTGCTGGCCCGCGACGAGGAACAGGGTTTCCTGCTGCTGGAAGACCTCGGCGGCCCGACCCTGGCCCGGCACATCGATGACGCCAACGCCGACGCGTGGTTCGATGCCGCCTTCGCGCAGCTGATCCGCCTGCAGCAGATCCCCGTTCCCGAGGGCATGGGGTCGTTCGGCGAGGCCCTGCTGCAGCGCGATGCCGGGCTGTTCGACGAGTGGTTCCTGCAGCGCCACCTGGGCCTGCAGCTGGACTGCGGTGAGCTTGAAACGCTGCAGCTGGCGCATCGCCGGCTGATGGACAACGCGCTGCAGCAGCCGCAGGTGCTGACCCACCGCGACTTCATGCCGCGCAACCTGATGCCGACCGAACCCGGCCCGGCCGTGCTGGATTTCCAGGACCTGGTACGTGGACCGATTGCCTACGACCCGGTGAGCCTGTTCAAGGATGCGTTCCTGAGCTGGCCGCTGGCGCGCGTGGATGCCTGGCTGGCGCGCTACCACGCGCAGGCGCTGGCGGCAGGCTTGCCAGTGCGGCCGTGGCCGCAGTTCCTGCGCGATGCCGACTGGATGGGCGTGCAGCGCCACCTGAAGATCCTGGGCCTGTTCGTACGCCTGCGCGACCGCGACGGCAAGGGCCACTATTTCGCCGACGCGCCGCGTTTCATCCGCTACCTGGATGAAGTGCTGCCGCGCCATCCGGAACTGGCCGGGTTGAACACCCTGCTGCAGGAACGGATCAAGCCGGCGATGGCCGCGCTGGCATTGCCGGTGTCCAGCCGCGCATGAAGGCGATCATCTTCAGCGCCGGCAAGGGCGAGCGCATGCGCCCGCTCACGCTCTCCACGCCCAAGCCGTTGCTGGTGGCAGGCGGCAAACCGCTGATCGTGTGGCACCTGGAGCGGTTGGCGGCGGCCGGTTTCAACGAGGTAGTGATCAACACGTCGTGGCTGGGCGACCAGTTCGAACCCGCGCTGGGCAATGGGGATCGGTGGGGCCTGCGCCTGCACTTCATCGACGAAGGCGCGGTGCCGCTGGAGACCGGTGGCGGCATCCTCAATGCGCTGCCACTGCTGGGCGATGCGCCGTTCCTGGTGATCAACGGCGATGTGTGGACCGATGTGGATGTCGCCACGTTGCCACGGCAACCAAAGGGCGATGCGCACCTGGTGCTGGTCGACAACCCGGTGCAGCACCCGCGCGGGGATTTCATCCTGCGCGCGGATGGCACGGTCAGTGACGACGGCGACGCACCGCGGCTGACGTATGCGGGCGTGGGAGTATTTCGCCCGTCGATTCTCGATGGATGGCGCAGCGTGATCGGCAGCACCGAAGGCGCAGCTGCAACTCCGCCACAGTTTGGCCTGGCCCCGCTGATGCGCCACGCGATGGCAAGCAGCCGCGTAACCGGACAACACCATCGAGGAAGGTGGACCGACGTAGGCACACCAGAACGCCTGGCAGATCTGGACGCAACCCTGCGGTAGGGTTGGATTCCGATCAACCGCCGATACCGCCCATCGGTGCGACAGACGCATGACCACGGCCGAAGCCGCGCGTCATCACAACCGGTGCGACCCTTCTTCCACCACCTGCCGCAGAAACGGCACGGTAATGCGCCGCTGCGCGGCGAGCGACTCCCGGTCCAGCCAGTCCAGCAGGCTCACCAGGCTGCCCAGCTCGCGCCCGGTGCGGGTCAGCAGCCACTCGATGGCCGCCTCATCAATCGACAACCCCCGCCGCGCCGCGCGCTCACGCAGCACGGCCGCGCGGCCTTCGTCATCCAGCGGCTGCAGTACCACGCGCACGCACTGCTGCAGGCGCGAGCGCAGGTCGGGCAGCACCAGGCCCAGCTGGTCCGGCGCGTGCTGCGCGGTGTACATCAAGGTGATGCCCGCACTGCGCGCGCGGTTATGGAAATCGAACAGCGCCACTTCGTCGTCGCGGTTGCCGGCCACCACATCCAGCCCATCCAGCGCCACCAGGTCGCGGCCTTCCAGCGATTCCAGCGCAGCGCGGGTGCGCCCCACCACCGCCTTCAGCGGCAGGTAGGTCGGCTGGCGCCCGGCCTGTTCGGCCAGCGAGCACATCGCCAGCGCCTGGTGGGTCTTGCCGGTGCCGGCCGCCCCTTCCAGGTATACCCAGTGCGGGTCGTCGCCCACGGCAATGGCGCGCAGCTGCGCCAGCGCGCCATCGGGCGCGCCGATGAAGGTTTCCAGTCGCTCGTCCTGCGGGTAACGCAGGGCAAGCGGCAGCTGCGGCACTACGCTCACTTCAGGTCCGGGCCCTTCGGCGCATCGACGATCAGGGTCGGCTTGTCGATGTACGAATCAAGCACGATCGCGGTCTTCTCGCCGGCATACAGTTCGCTCTCGCGATAGCGCAGGTGCGCATAGCGCAGCAGCACGTTGCTCACCGCCGCCACCGGCAGCGCCAGCAGCATGCCCAGGAAGCCGAACAGCTGGCCACCGGCCATCACCGCGAAGATCACCGCCACCGGGTGCAGGCCGATCTTGTCGCCCACGATGCGCGGGGTGAGCACGTAGCTTTCCAGCAGCTGGCCCACGGTGAACACCACGCCGACCAGGATCAGCAGCTTCAGGTCGAAGCCCTGCGCCTGGACCAGCGCGGCCAGCACCGCCATGACGATGCCGGTGGTGGCACCCAGGTACGGAATGAAGCTGATCAGGCCGGCGATCAGGCCGATCAGCAGGCCCAGCTTCAGGCCCACCAGCGACAGGCCGATGGCGTAGATCAGCCCCAGCGCGACCATCACCAGGAACTGGCCGCGGATGAACGCGCCCAGCACTTCGTTGGATTCACGCGCCAGCTTGGTGATGGTGCCCACATGGTTGCGCGGAATGGTCGAGGCAACCCGCTCGACCAGCTTGTCCCAGTCGCGCAGGAAATAGAACGCCAGGATCGGCAGCAGCAGGATGTTGACCACCCAGGTCACCATCGCAAAGCCGGAGCGCGACACGTAGCCAAAGAAGGTCTTGGCGAAGCCGCCGGCCTGTTCCCAATGGCTGCGCACCCATTCGATCAGCCGATCCGGTTCCAGCCACGGCATGATTTCCATGCCGGTCTTCTGCTCGAACCACGGAATACCCTTCTCCATCAGCCACTGCTGGGCCTGCGGAATCGCGGCGATCAGGGTGGAAATCTGGCGTTCGATCATCGGCACCAGGATCAGCAGCGCGGCGGTGATCACCAGCACCATGGCCACGAACACCAGCACCACGCCGGTGTTGCGCGAGCGGCCGTTGGCCTCGATGCGGTCCACCAGCGGGTCGCCCAGCCAGGCCAGCGCCAGGGCAAGCACGAACGGGGTCAGGATCGGGGCCAGCAGCCACACCACCCAACCCACCGCCAGCGCGAACAGGATGTACTTGACGCGGCGCAGGAACTGCGCGATCTCGGCTTCCGGGGTGAGGATCATCGCAGGCGGTACTCGTTGCTGGCGGGCGGCGGCGGGGTGCCCGGGGCCGCGTCTTCGTCGATAGGCACGGGCAGCGGGGCCAGCGGCACGATCACGCCGTTCTCGCCCAGCATGCGGTTCAGCCCGGCCAGGCCGGCGGTCATCTCCAGCGACAGCTCCAGGCGGTTGCCCGAGGCGCGCAGCGGGGTGATGTTGCGCACCACCGGGTTCTCGCGCAGGCCGGCCGCCAGGCGCATGTAGTCCTCGGCGCTGTCCACCCCGGTCACGGCAATGGTGTAGGTGCCGGCCGCGCCGGTGGCCGCACCGGCCTTGGCGTAGCGCTTGACCAGCGCGTCAGCCGCGCCGTCGGCGCCGCTGGACATCGCGCGACGGGCGTCGCTGTCCTTGACCGTCCACTTGTTCAGTTCCTTGCCGCCGTCCACGAACACCCAGTCCGCGACCCAACCACCGGTGCTGTCGCGGTAGAGCTTGCCGACCAGCTGCATCGGCGGGGCATAGCGCGAGGAGGCGCGGGCCACGGCCGCGGTGTCCTGGCGCCAGATCGCGCCGACCACGGCCTGCTCGGCGGCGCTGCCGGTCGGCAGGCCGAGCTTGAAGCCACGCTCGATGGCCCGGTTCAGCAACGGGCGGGCCGCATTGGCCTGCTGCACCGTGACCAACCGCGGGCCGGACCCGTCATCGATGGCCAGCCAGACCACCGGCTTGGGCCGCGGCTGCGGCCACAGCGGCAGGCCCAGCGCGGAAATCAGCCCGTCCACGTCGTCCTGGCGGAACCGGGCCACCAGCATGGTGCGGTAGCTGGGGGCGCCGCTGGCCGAGGTGCTCTGGTCCTGGCGGTAGTCATAGCTGGCCACGTAGTTCTTCGCATCGCGCAGGGCCTGCATCACGCCCGGGCGGGACAGCACGCTGCGGTCGCCCGACAGCTTGGTCAGCACGTTGCCCAGCGCGCGGGCCAAGGCCCCGTTGCGGTCGGACTCGCCTTGGCTGTTGACCGGCACTTCGGCCTCGTAGGCCCCGCTGGCCGTGGCCACGTCGCCTTCGGTACGCAGGCCGCTCTGGGCCATCGTGGCCACCGGCAGGCACAGCGCGAGGAACATCATTACAAAGAGGCTGCGGCGCATCAGGACTTCCATTGAGCGTATCCGGGGGGAATTGTTGCCCGAATAGGGCCTGCGCGCCAACGTGGCCTGTTAAAATCCCGCTTTCACCCCAGCGCAGCGCCGACGCCCGTGACCAATTCCCCGTCCAACCCCTCCCCCCTGACCTACCGCGACGCCGGCGTCGACATCGACGCGGGCAATGAACTGGTCGAGCGCATCAAACCGCTGGTGAAGCGCAGCTTCCGGCCCGAGGTGATGGGTGGCCTGGGCGGGTTCGGGGCGCTGTTCGACCTCTCCAGCAAGTACCGCGAGCCGGTGCTGGTGTCGGGTACGGATGGCGTTGGCACGAAGCTGAAGCTGGCACAACAGCTGGGCCGCCACGACACGATCGGCATCGACCTGGTCGCCATGTGCGTGAACGACGTGCTGGTACAGGGCGCCGAGCCGCTGTTCTTCCTGGATTATTTCGCCACCGGCAAGCTGGACATCGACACCGCCGCGGCGGTCGTGGGCGGCATCGCCAACGGCTGCACCGAGGCCGGCTGCGCGCTGATCGGCGGCGAAACCGCGGAAATGCCCGACATGTATGCCCCGGGTGAGTACGACCTGGCCGGCTTCACCGTGGCCGGCGTGGAAAAGAGCGAGCTGAAGGACGGCGCCAGCGTCGCTGAGGGCGACGTGCTGATCGGCATCGCCTCGTCCGGCCCGCATTCCAACGGCTACTCGCTGGTGCGCCGCATCTATGACCGTGCCGGCCAGCCGGCCGACCTGGAACTGGAAGGCGGGGTCAAGCTGGTCGATGCGCTGATGGCGCCGACCCGCCTGTACGTGAAGCCGATCCTGGCCCTGCTCAAGACCCATGGCGCGGCCATCCACGGCATGGCCCACATCACCGGTGGCGGGCTGACCGAGAACATCATCCGCGTGGTGCCCGACGGCCTGGGCCTGGACATCGACGCCTCGTCCTGGACCCTGCCGCCGGTGTTCCAGTGGCTGCAGAAGGAAGGCGCGGTGGCCGACAGCGAAATGTGGCGCACCTTCAACTGCGGCATCGGCTTCGTGCTGATCGTCGCCGCGGACCAGGTGGCCAGCGTGACCGCCGCCGTCGAGGCCCAGGGCCTGGCGCAGTGGACCATCGGCAAGGTCACCACGGCCGACGGCACCGAACGCGTGCGGATCGGCTGACCGGCCAAGGAGACCTGCATGGACGCACCGCTCCCTCCCGCCCCTGCGCTGTCACTGGAAGACGCCTCGCACCTGAGGCTGCTGTCGATCTTCCATTACGTCGTGGCCGGCCTGACCGCGCTGTTCTCGCTGTTTCCGCTGATCCATGTGGGCATCGGCATCGCTGCGCTGAGCGGTGCGATGCCCATTGAAAGCAATGGCGGGGCGGCGTCGCCTGATGAAACCCGGCTGTTCGGCTGGATGTTCATCGGGATCGGATCGTTCGTGATCCTGTGCGGGCTGACCCTGGCCGGCTTCATGGCGTACGCAGGGCGATGCCTGGCCCGCCAGCGCCGGCATACGCTGTGCCTGGTGGTGGCCGCGCTGTCGTGCATGTGTATGCCGCTGGGCACGGTGCTGGGCGTGTTCACCCTGATCGTGCTGTTGCGGCCGGCGGTCAAGGCCGCCTTCGACGCTTCCCCCACTGCCCACGCCTGAGGCCTGCCGATGTCTTCCACACCCCCGCCGCTGAACTTCCCGCGCGGTTGGACACCGCATCAGGTCGCCTCGCACCTGCATACCCTGAAGATCCTCTTCTACATCCTGGGCGTGCTGGAACTGCTGCTGGTGCCGATCCTGCTGCTGGGCGCCGCCGGCGGCTACATCAGCGAAAGCAACAGCGCCAACCCCAACGCCCAGCCGGCCCTGCTGGCGGCGATCATGGTCGGCGCCGGCGCCATCTTCGCCGGTCTGGGTACGTTGAACATCCTCGGCGCGCGGCGCATGGCCGAACGCCGTTCGCACAAGCTGTGCAAGATCGCCGCCGGTGCGGCCTGCCTGGCCGGCGCGCTCGGCATCGCGCTGGGCGTGTACGCCCTGATCGTGCTGATGCGCCCGGAAGTGGTGGCCAGCTTTGCTGCCACGGACGGCGCGGTCGCGGCATGACGTCGGCCGGCAACACCGCGTCCGCAGGGTCGCGCAGCCGCATCGCGGTGCTGGCCTCCGGTCGTGGCAGCAACCTGCAGGCCATCATCGATGCCATCACGGCCGGCACGCTCGACGCCGAAGTCGTTGCGGTGTTGTCGGACAAGCCGGAGGCCTCGGCACTCCAGAAAGTCGCGCCAGAGCGTCGCTGGGCGCGCTCGCCCAAGGACTTCGCCGACCGCACCGCCTTCGATGCCGCTATGGGCGACGCGCTGGCCGGCTTCGCGCCCGACTGGGTGGTTTGCGCCGGTTACATGCGCATCCTCGGCGAAGACTTCGTGCAGCGTTTTGCCGGCCGGCTGGTGAACATCCATCCGTCGCTGCTGCCGCTGTACAAGGGCCTGCACACCCACGCCCGCGCGCTGGAGGCCGGCGATGCCGAAGCCGGCGCCAGCGTGCACTTCGTGGTGCCCGAACTGGACGCCGGCACCGTGCTGGCCCAGGCGCGGGTGCCGGTGCTGCCCGGCGATACCGCCGAACAGCTGGCCCAGCGCGTGCTGGCGGTGGAGCACCCGTTGCTGATCGCCAGCCTGCAGTGGCTGGTGGCCGGCCGCGTAACTGAACGCGACGGTCAGCTGGCGCTTGACGGCCACCCCCTGTTCAGTCCCCTGCGCCTAGATTGCGCCGGACAGCTGGCCCCCTGACTGCGGCGCACACGCGCCGCTGACCCGGCCGCTGGCATCCTCCCCTATCCCCCGCATCCGCGCGCGCATGAAAACCACTCTGTCCAAACCGCTGGTGCTGCTCGCCTCCCTGCTGTGCACGATGGCGATCGCGCAGGCGCAGGAACCCACCCCGCCGGAACTGCCGGTGCTGCCGCCACCCAGTACCTGGGAGGCACCCGCGCTGGAGCCGTTCACCGCCACCTACCAGGCCCTGTACAAGGGCAAGGAAGCCGGCGATGCAACCATGCGCGTCACCCACACCGGTGGCGACCAGTGGCGCGTGGACATGCAGGTGGTGGGCCGGCGCGGCTTTGCCAGCGTGCTGGGCCTGAACATTGAACAGAGCACTGTGTTCGAGAAGCACGGCGCCACCTATGTGCCGCTGAGCCAGGCGACCGTGCGCAAGGGCCTGTTCATGGGCAAGAAGGTCACCGGCACCTACGACTGGAAGACCGGTACCGCACAGTGGGTGGGCGACCTGAAGAAGGAACGCACCCAGCCGGTTCCGCTGCAGCCGGGCGACCAGAGCGCACTGCTGCTGAATCTTGCGATCATGCGCGATGCGCGCCCGGGCGGGCAGATGCATTACCGTTATGCGGACATGGGCAGGGTGCGCCAGCATGACTACCAGGCCGCACCGGACACCGAGAACGTCGAGGTCGGCGAGCTTTCCTACAACGCGCTGCGGGTGTATCGCACCAACGGCGGCAACGATGAAACCATCCTCTGGATCGCCAACGGGGTTCCCACCCCGGTGCGCATCCTGCAACGCGAAGACGGTCAGGATCGGATCGACCTGCGCCTGATCGAATACCAAGGAGTTTGAGCATGAGCATTCCGACCCGCCCCCTGTCCTGGATCGCAGCCGGCGCGCTGGCCGTAGCGAGCCTGCCGGCCATGGCTCTGCAGCCATTTACCGCCGAGTACCAGGCCAACTACATGGGCATGCAGGCGCCCGGCAAGATGACCCTCAAGCAGATCGACGGCAACAAGTGGCAGTACAGCCTGGATGTCAGCAACCAATTGGCGACCCTGAGCCAGAACACCACGTTCGAGGAAGCCAATGGCGCCCTGCGCCCCCTCAGCAGCCGGGATCGTTCGATGGTGCTGGTCAAGAAGCGCAACGTGGAAGCCAACTATGACTGGTCGAAGAAGCAGGCTACCTGGACGGGCGACATCAAGCCGGACCGTGCCGGACCGGTCGCGCTGAAGGTGGGTGACATGGACGCGCTGCTGATCAACCTGGCCATTGCCCGTGATTTCGCCGCAGGCAAGCCGCTGACCTACCGCATGGTCGACGAAGGCCGGATCAAGCCGATGACCTACAAGGTGTCGGGCACCGAGAACGTGACCGTGGGCGGAAAGACCTACAACGCCACCAAGGTGACCCGTGTGGACGGCAACAAGGAACAGATTGCCTGGGTGACCAAGGACATGCCGGTGCCGGTACGGCTGCTGCAGCGCGAAGGCGGCAAGGACGCGCTGGACCTGACCATCAAATCGTTCAAGTGATTGCGCAGGTACCGACCAACGGTCGGTACCTACCACCGGCATTGATACATGCCGGCGGCATCGCCGGTAGGTAACGACCGTTGGTCGATACAAAAAAAACGCCCGCGACTGCGGGCGTTTTTTCATTTCGCCGGTGTTTCGGCCTGGAACACCGTCTTGCAGTCCACGCGGATCTGCTCGCCGGTCTTGCGCCAGTAGAACGAACGGCAATGGCGGTTGCCTTCCACGGTCGTGGTCACCCCGACCGCATAGAACGCCTGCAGCACCTCGGTGCGGCTGACCGTGCCATCGCCATTCCAGTCCATGTCCTGCTGTTCCAGGCCCTGGGTGATGGCGATATCGGCATACCAGGCATAGCCCAGCCAGCCCAGCACCACCAGCACGAGGATCAGCAGCGCCTTGCGGCGGCGGGTGAACTGGCCGCGCAGGATCATGCGATGCGCCGGATGGTGGCGCCCAGCGACGACAGCTTCTCTTCGATGTTCTCGTAGCCGCGGTCCAGGTGGTAGATGCGGTCGATGGTGGTGTCACCGTCGGCCATCAGCCCGGCCAGGATCAGCGAGGCCGACGCGCGCAGGTCGGTGGCCATCACTGGCGCGCCGCTGAGCTGATCGGCACCGCGCACGATCGCGGTATGGCCTTCAACCTGGATGTCCGCGCCCAGGCGCAGCAGTTCGTTGACGTGCATGAAACGGTTTTCGAAGATCGTTTCGTTGATCACGCCCACGCCATCGGCCACGCAGTTGAGCGCCATGAACTGCGCCTGCATGTCGGTCGGGAACGCCGGGTACGGCGCGGTGGTCAGGTTGACCGCGCGCGGGCGCTTGCCCTGCATGTCCAGGGTGATGCTGTCGTCGGTGGTGTCGATCTTCGCACCGGCTTCGACCAGCTTGGCCAGCACCGCGTCCATCGTGTTCGGGCGGGCACGGTTGACCGTGACCTTGCCGCCGGTCATCGCCGCGGCCACCAGGAAGGTGCCGGTTTCGATGCGGTCGGGCAGCACTTCATGGCGGCCACCGGACAGGCGCTCGACGCCTTCGATCACCAGCCGGGCGGTGCCCAGGCCTTCGATCTTCGCGCCCAGCGCGATCAGGCAGTGCGCCAGGTCGGTGACTTCCGGCTCCATCGCCGCGTTGTCCAGCACCGTGGTGCCTTCGGCCAGCACCGCGGCCATCAACACGTTCTCGGTGCCGGTCACGCTGACCATGTCGAACGTGAAGTGCGCGCCCTTCAGGCGCTTGGCGTGGGCCTTGATGAAGCCGTTCTCGACCACGATCTCCGCACCCAGCGCCTGCAGGCCCTTGATGTGCTGGTCGACCGGGCGCGAGCCGATCGCGCAGCCGCCGGGCAGCGACACTTCGGCCGCGCCGAAGCGGGCCAGCAGCGGGCCCAGCACCAGGATCGAGGCGCGCATGGTGCGCACCAGCTCATACGGGGCCACATGCTGGTTGACCGGGCGCGGGTCGACCACGATCGCGCTGCCGCGCGACAGCGTGCCCTGGTCGATGGTGACCTTGGCCCCCAGCTCGCTGAGCAGCTTCACCGTGGTCACCACGTCATGCAGGTGCGGCACGTTGGTGATTTCCACCGGCGCATCGGCCAGCAGGGTCGCGCACAGGATGGGGAGGACGGCGTTCTTGGCGCCGGAAATGTTCACTTCACCGTGCAGCGGCTTGCCGCCGGTCACTACGATCTTGGCCATGGAGTCTACTTGGGGTGTGGTAGCGCCGACCGTTGGTCGGCTGGATGGTCGAAGGCAACGGGTACTTCGGCGATCAACCGGCCACTTCGGCCGGGGTCACCGTCTTCAGCGCCAAGGCGTGGATCGCCCCGCCCATGAGATCGCCCAGGGTGGCATAGACCATCCGGTGGCGCGCCAGCGGCATTTTGCCGGCAAAGGCGTCGCACACCACGGTGGCCTCGAAATGCACGCCGTCATCGCCCTGCACGTCCGCGCGGGCGCCCGGCAGGCCGTCTTCGATCAATTTGCGGATGGTCTCGGCGTCCAACGGGCTTTCCTAATAAAATGTGCGCTCATTCTACTCTTCCGCGTGGCGCCCGCATGGCTGTATCGCCCCTGCCCCCCTCATCGGCCGACCCGGCCGCGCTGGTTGCCAGCGGCCGCCGCGTGTTCGAGATCGAGCGCGATGCCCTTGCCGCAGTAGCCGAACGCTTGGGCGAGGGGTTCAGCCAGGCCTGCCAGCTGGTGCTGGAAAGTCGCGGCCGGGTGGTCGCCACGGGCATGGGCAAGTCCGGCCATGTGGCCCGCAAGATCGCCGCCACGCTCGCCTCCACCGGCACCCCGGCGTTTTACGTGCACCCCGGTGAGGCCGGCCACGGCGACCTGGGCATGATCACCGAGGCCGATGTGGTGCTGGCCCTGTCCTATTCGGGCGAGTCGGACGAAGTGCTGATGCTGCTGCCGGTGCTCAAGCGCCAGGGCAACCGGCTGATCGCCATGACCGGCCGCCCCGGCTCGTCGCTGGCGCTGGCCGCCGACGTGCACCTGGACGTGAGCGTGCCGGCCGAAGCCTGCCCGCTGGCCCTGGCCCCGACCTCCAGCACCACCGCCTCGCTGGCGATGGGCGATGCGCTGGCGGTGGCCCTGCTGGACGCGCGCGGCTTCACCGCCGACGACTTCGCCCGCTCGCACCCCGCCGGCAGCCTGGGCCGGCGCCTGCTGCTGCACATCACGGATGTGATGCACAGCGGCGACGAGCTGCCCCAGGTGGGCGAGAACGCCAGCCTGAGCGAGGCGCTGGTGGAAATGAGCCGCAAGCGGCTGGGCATGACCGCCGTGGTCGATGCCGGCCAGCGCCTGGTGGGTCTGTTCACCGACGGCGACCTGCGCCGCGCCCTGGACAGCGACCTGGATGTGCGCAGCGCGCGCATCGTCGACGTAATGACCCGCACCCCGCGTACCATCGGCGCCGACCAGCTGGCCGTGGAAGCGGCCCGGGTCATGGAAACCCAGCAGATCAACGGCCTGATCGTGGTCGATGGCGAGGGCCGCGCGGTTGGCGCCCTCAATATTCATGACCTGTTGCGGGCCCGGGTGGTTTAAACCACAGTGACACTCCTCCATTCAGCTGACCTGCGCTCCTGATGCCCTACTCCCCGCTGCCCGGTTTCCCGTCCCACCTGCATGCCGTTGCCGGCCGTATCCGGCTGGCCTGTTTCGACGTGGACGGCACACTCACCGACGGTCGGCTCTACTACGACCGTGATGGCAACGAGAGCAAGGCGTATTACGTGCAGGACGGACTTGGCCTGAAACTGCTGCAGCAGCACGGCATCCACCCCGTGCTGATCACCGCGCGCAACAGCCTGTCGGCGCAGAAGCGCGGCGCCGACCTGGGTATCGACACCCAGATCGCGGTCGGCGACAAGCTGGCCAGCGTGCGCGCCCTGTGCGACCAGCACGGCATCGGCCTGGACCAGGTGGCCTTCATGGGCGATGACCTGCCCGACCTGGCCCCGCTGTGCGCGGTCGGGCTGGCGGTGGCGCCGGCCAATGCCCATCCCTGGATTGCCGAACGCGTGCACTGGCAGACCCGTCTGGACGGGGGCCGGGGTGCCGCACGCGAGCTGTGCGACGTGCTGCTGGCCGCGCAGGGCCACGTGGATGCTGTCCTGGCGAGGTTCGGCGCATGAACTGGCGTACCGCACTGGTTGGCCTGCTGCTGGTGGCTGCGTTGTTCAGCGGCTGGTCCCTGCTGCGCGATCGCGACAAGGCCGAGATCGTGGCGGGCGACGATGCCAGCAAGGATTACGTGCTGCACGATTTCCAGATCATCGCGCTGGACGAGCAGGGCCGTGAATCGACCACCCTGCGCGCACCGCTGCTGGAACGCACCCGCAGCGACGAGACCATGACCATCCAGACCCCGCTGTTCCTGCTGCCCGACCGCGACGGCAACCACTGGGAACTGCGCAGCGACACCGGCTGGGTCAGCGCCACCGGCGACAAGCTGCGGCTGACCGGCAACGTCAGCGGCGACAGCCCGCGGGTGCCCAGCATTCCCCCGACCACGTTCCGCACCGAGCAGCTGGACGTGTTCCCGAAGGAAAATCGCGCCACCTCCGATGGACTGGTGACCCTGACCCGACCGGGCATGACCCAGTCCGGCGTCGGCTTCGCGCTGAACTCCAGCGACAAGACCTACCAGTTCCTGAGCCAGGTCAAGAGCCGTTACACGCCCCGTCAGTGATGCGCCACCACACTTCAACAACGGCCTTGGCCGTTTCCCCGAATCCGGCAGGAAAGCCCCACGTCATGAAAACCCTCCACGCTGTTGCCCTCGCCCTCAGCCTGATGGTGCCCGCCGTCGGCGTGCAGGCCAAGACCTCCGACCGCAACCAGGAAATGACCATCGACGCCGGGGCACAGTCCGGAACGCTGGTCGGCGATGGCGTCACCACCCTGTCGGGCGGCGTCACCATCACCCAGGGCACGCTCGACATCCGCTCCGCCCAGGCCGACATCCACATGAAGGACGGTGAAGCGGTGCGTGCGGTGTTCACCGGCAAGCAGGCCAAGATGAAACAGCAGCTCGATGACGGCACCTGGATGGAAGCCCAGGCCGACAAGATCGACTACGACATCAAGAAGGAAATCATCGTGCTCACCGGCAACTACACGGTCAAGAGCGCGCAGGGCACCAATTCGGGTGGCACGATGACCTACAACACCGCCACTGGCCAGATGAACAGCGGCGGCGACGGACAGCGCGTGCGCACGGTCATCCCGCCCAAGAACAAGGGTGCCGCCCCGGCCGCCAAGCCGGCGGCTGCCCCGGCCAAGGCCACCGTCCCCACCGCCGGGAGCAAGAAGTAATGCTCGTCGCCAAAGGACTGCGCAAGCGCTACAAGCAGCGCGAAGTGGTGAAGGAATTCGGGCTGACCCTGGAAGCCGGTGAAGTGGTCGGCCTGCTCGGCCCCAACGGTGCCGGCAAGACCACCTGCTTCTACATGATCGTGGGCCTGGTCGAGGCCGACGCTGGCAGCATCGTGCTGGACGGCAAGGACATCACCGCCGACCCCATGTACACCCGCGCCAAGCAGGGCGTGGGCTATCTGCCCCAGGAACCGTCGGTCTTCCGCAAGCTCACCGTGGCCGACAACCTGCGCCTGGTGCTGGAACTGCGCGAGGACCTGGACAAGGCCGGCCGCGAGAAGGAGCTGAATTCGCTGCTGGACGAGCTGCAGATCAACCACGTGGCCGACCAGCTGGGCGCCAGCCTGTCCGGCGGTGAGCGCCGCCGCTGCGAAATCGCCCGTGCGCTGGCCGCCAAGCCGCGCCTGATCCTGCTCGACGAGCCGTTCGCCGGCGTCGACCCGATCTCGGTCGGCGAAATCCAGCGCATCGTGCTGCACCTCAAGCAGCGTGGCATCGGGGTACTGATCACCGACCACAATGTGCGCGAAACCTTGGGAATCTGCGACCGCGCGTATATCCTCAACGAAGGCAGCGTACTGGCGCAGGGGGCACCAGACGCGATCCTGGAAAACGCAGACGTCCGCCGCGTGTACCTTGGAGAGACCTTCAAGCTCTGACCGCCGGCCGCTGCAGCGCCTTCCCTCCGTTCGGCACAGGCATGAAAGCACGGCTGCAGACATCGCTGGGACAACAACTGGTCATGACGCCTCAGCTGCGTCAGGCCATCAAGCTGTTGCAGATGTCCAGCGCCGAACTGGAGCTGGAAATCGCCGAGGCAGTGGAAACCAACCCGCTGCTGGACTGGGCCGAGAACGCCGAACCCACCCTGGATGCCGCGCCGGACAGCGATGAGCGACCGCCCGAAGTGGCCGAACGCGACAACGGCGGCGACGCCGATTCCGCCCCCTCCGGCGCCGATGACTGGGCGCCCGGCGAAGGCGACTGGAGCAGCGGCAGCAGCGGCGGCTCGTTCGACGATGACGACAACGGCAGCGCCGCCGAGCGCGTGGCCGAGACCGAAAGCCTGGCCGACCACCTGCTGTGGCAGCTGCATCTGTCCCACCTGTCCCGCCGCGACCGCAGCATCGGCGCCGCGCTGATCGATGCCTTCGAGGACGACGGTTACCTGCGCGAACCGCTGTCGGCCATCGCCGAAACCCTGCTCCCGGCCATTCATGCCGATGAAGCGGAAATCCTCACCGTGCTGCACCAGATCCAGCGCTTCGACCCGATCGGGGTCGGCGCGCGCAGCCTGGGCGAATGCCTGCAGCTGCAGCTGGACGTGCTGGACCCGCAGACCCCCGGCCTGGCCCTGGCCCGGCGCATTGCCGATGGGCCGCTGGAGCGCCTTCCGCGCAGCGGCGTGGCCGGCATTGCCCATGAACTGCGCGAACCGGTGGAGGCGGTGGACACCGCCGTGCAGCTGCTGCGCTCGCTGGACCCGCGCCCGGGCACCCAGATCGGCGAACTGGCCCACGACAGCTACGTGGTGCCCGACTGCGTGGTCTGGCGCCAGAACGGCAGCTGGCGGGCCGCCCTGGCCGGCCATGCCGGGCCCAAAGTGGTCATCCACCGCGGCTATGAACAGATGATCCGCCGCTGTGGCGAAAGCGACGCCGGCTACCTGCGCACCCACCTGCAGGAGGCGCGCTGGCTGCTCAAGGGCCTGGAGGCCCGTGGCGAGACCCTGCTGCGGGTGATGCGCTGCCTGCTGCAGCAGCAGGCCGCCTTCCTCGAGTTCGGTGCCCAGGCCCTGCGCCCGCTGACCCTGCGCGAGGTGGCCGGGGAGCTCGGCCTGCACGAATCGACCATTTCCCGGGCCATTGCCCGCAAATACGTGCGCACCCCGCGCGGCACCCTGGCGCTGCGCGCCTTCTTCGCCTCGGGGATCGACACCGACAGCGGCGGCGAGGCCTCCAGCACCGCCATCCAGGCCATGATCCGGCGCCTGATCGACGACGAGAACCCGCGCAAGCCGCTTTCTGACGCCAAGCTGGCTGACCTGCTCAAGACCTCGGGAATACCGGTGGCGCGCCGCACCGTGGCGAAGTATCGTGAAGCCATGAACATTTCCGCCTCGCACGAACGAGTACGCATCGCCTGACGCTCACACGCCTGGCGGCAAGGTTCATTGGCTCATCCGAACAAAGGAGAAACCCGATGCGCATCGAAACGTTTGGCAAAGATGTCGAAGTCACCCCGGCCCTGCATTCCTACGTAGAGGAGAAGCTGGCACGGATCGGCAAGCACTTCGATCAGCATTGCGACGCGCGGGTCACACTGAAGCTTCAGAAGCCCGACCACCACGTCGACGCCAGCGTGAACATCCCCGGCCAGACCCTCCACGCCGAAGCCAACGGCCAGACCATGTATGCGGCCATCGATGTGCTCGCCGACAAGCTGGACCGGCTGGTGATCAAGCACAAGGAGAAAAAGCACCAGCACGCCCCGGTTCCGGCTCCCTTGGGCGACAATGACGCCTGACGCCCCCGCTCCCCCCTTTCCATGCCTTTGAATGATCTACTGGCGGCCGTGCGCACCCAGGTGCTGCCGGCCGCCGATCGTGACAGTGTGCTCAAGGCAGCCGCCCGGCTGCTGGCCTGCCGCGAAGCCAACGCTGAGCTGCTCTATACCAACCTGCGCGAGCGCGAGACGCTGGGCAGCACCGCCATCGGCCACGGCATCGCCATCCCCCACGGCCGCGCGCCGCTGCTGGAACGCCCCCGCGGGGCGCTGCTGCGGCTGGAGACCCCCGTGGACTTCGGCGGCGATGAACCGGTTGACCTGGTGTTCGCCATCGCCGTGCCCAGCCACTACACCCATCAACACCTGATGCTGCTGTCCGAGCTGGCCGAGCTGTTTTCCGAGCCGGCCATCCGCCAGGCGCTGCGCGAAGCGCGCGATGCGGCGGCACTGCGCCAGGTGATCGAATTTCCCTCGCCGGCGAGCGCCGCATGAATACCAGCATCACCGCGCGTGAACTGTTCGAACAGCAGCGTGACCGCCTGAGCCTGCGCTGGGTGGCCGGGCAGAAGGGCGAGCGGCGCGAGCTGGAGGCCGGCAACACCGTTTCGCGGCGCCCGTCGCTGGCCGGCTACCTCAACGCCATCTACCCCAACAAAGTGCAGATCCTGGGCACCGAAGAGCTGTCCTGGCTGGATTCGCTGGATTCGCGCCAGCGCTGGGAAACCATCGAGCGGATCATGCAGTCGCACCCGCTGGCGCTGGTGATCACCCGCAACCAGCCCTGCCCGGAAGACCTGCGCGCGGCGGCCGATGAATCGCAGACCCCGCTGTGGATCTCGCCCAAGCGCGGCCACGAGCTGCTTAACCACCTCTCCTACCATCTGGCCCGGACCCTGGCGCCGCGGGTGATCCTGCATGGCGTATTCATGGAGATCTACTCCATCGGCGTGCTGATCACCGGCGAAGCCGGTTCGGGCAAGAGCGAACTGGCGCTGGAACTGCTCAGCCGCGGCCACCGCCTGGTGGCCGACGATGCGCCTGAGTTCACCCAGATCGCCCCGGACGTGCTCGACGGCACCTGCCCCGAGCTGCTGCAGGACCTGCTGGAGGTGCGCGGGCTGGGCGTGCTCAACGTGCGCGAGATGTTCGGTGACACGGCGGTAAAGAAGAACAAGTACCTTCGGCTCATCGTGCACCTGACCAAGCCCATGACCGAACCCACGCCCCATGGTTACGAGCGCCTGACCGGCGATTCCGGCACCCGCCACGTGCTGGACCTGGACGTGCCGCTGATCACCCTGCCGGTGATGCCCGGCCGCAACCTGTCGGTGCTGACCGAGGCGGCCACCCGACTGCACATCCTGCGCACCAAGGGCATCGACCCGGCCGCGATGTTCATCGCCCGCCACAGCAACCTGCTGGAACGCCGTACCCCATGAACGCCGCCGCCGAACCCACCGCCGCCACCCTGATCATCGTCAGCGGGCTGTCCGGCTCCGGCAAGACGGTGGCGCTCAAGACCTTCGAAGACCTCGACTACTACTGCTCGGACAACCTGCCGATCAACCTGCTGCCCGACTTCGTGCGCAGCCTGCTGGCCGGCCACGATGCCGACGCCCCGCGCCGCCTGGCCGTGGGCATCGACGTACGCGGCCAGAGCGACCTGAGCCAGCTGTCGCACTGGCGCGAAGATGCCCAGGCGGCCGGGCTGGACGCGCAGCTGTTGTTCTTCGATGCCACCGATGAAGCCCTGCTCAAGCGCTACGCCGACACCCGCCGCCGCCACCCGCTGAGCCAGCTGGGCCTGTCGCTGCCCGAAGCGATCGCGCGCGAGCGCGAACTGACCGCCCCGCTGCGCCGCGCCGCCGACGCGGTGATCGACACCACCACCCTCAACGTGCACCAGCTGCGCCGCAAGGTGGTGACCGAGTTCGCGCTCAGCCACGGCAACAAGCTCTCGCTGCTGTTCGAATCGTTCGCCTACAAGCGCGGCGTCCCGGCCGAGGCCGACTTCGTGTTCGACGCCCGGGTACTGCCCAACCCGCACTGGAACCCGGAGCTGCGGCCGATGTCCGGGCGCGAAGCACCGGTCCGCGAGTACCTGGACAGCCAGCCGGACGTGCAGAAGTACGTGGACCAGCTGATCGACTTCCTGGATACCTGGCTGCCCCGCCTGGGCGACGACACCCGCAGCTACGTCACCGTGGCCTTCGGCTGCACCGGCGGCAAGCACCGTTCGGTGTACCTGGCCGAACGCCTGGCCCGGCACGCGCGCGACCAGGGCTGGCCGGAAGTGGCTACGTTCCACCGCGAACTGGATTGATCAAAGCCAACGGACCAACGGTCCGTTGCTACCGTGGTGTATCCCCAATTCATGTTGGGATGTTAACGTTCGACAATGACCTGTGGCATTCTCCTTGTAACGCATCCCGGCGTCGGTACGTCCCTGCTGGACGTGGCGACCCGACTCCTGCGGCACCTGCCGCTGAAGACCGAAGCTTTCGAAGTACCGTTCGACGCAGACATGGATGCCCTGCTCCCGCTCGCCTCGGCCGCCCTGCGGCGCGTGGACAGCGGTGAGGGCGTTTTGATCCTGACCGATCTGTATGGCGCCAGCCCGAGCAATCTGGCAGCGCAGCTGGCCCGCCTGGGCACCCCGGCACGCCGGGTCTCGGCGCTGAGCCTGCCGATGTTGTTGCGAGTGATGAATTATCCGGAACAGGGACTGGATCAACTGCCCGCCACTGCGGCGGCGGGCACTCGCAATGGAGCGATTGTCGACGATGCTTGAACGTGAACTCACCGTATCCAACCGCCTGGGCCTGCACGCCCGCGCCACTGCAAAGCTGGTGCAGGTGCTGGCGCCCTTCCGCTGCAACGTGACCATGGCCGCCAAAGGCCGTGAGATCAACGCCAAGAGCATCATGGGCGTGATGCTGCTGGCCGCCGGCCAAGGCACCCCGGTCACCGTGCGCATCGACGGCGAAGACGAAGCGGCTGCCATGGACGAAGTGGTGGCCCTGTTCGAGCGACGCTTCGACGAGGACAGCTGAGCATGCCGGGGCCACCGTCGCGACCGGGTTCCAGCACACCGGCACGGACCGCGTCCGGTGCCCTGCTGCTGGCCGGGCACGGGGCCTCGCGTGGCAATGCCCTCGGCCGCGCCCGGGTGCGCCTGCCGCATGCCCTGGAAGTCGCCGAACAGCGCATCGCCCCGGCCCAGGTGGCGGCCGAACTGCAGCGCCTGCACCTGGCGGTGGACGCGGCCCGCGCCGAAATGCACGACCTGCGCCAGCGGCTGCAGGGTGCACTGAACCAGGAAGTGGGCGAATTCCTCGACCTGCACGCGCTGCTGCTGGACGACCCCGAACTGCTGTTCGGCCTGGACGAGCTGATCCGCAGCGGTCCGTACAGCGCCGGGTATGCGCTGCGCGTCCAGCGCGACCGCCTGGCCAAGGTCTTCGATGGCATGGACGATGCCTACCTGAAGAGCCGCATGGACGACCTGGACCATGTGATCGGCCGCATCCATGCCTTCCTGCAAAAACGCCCGCCGGACGTGAAGGGGCTGGCCGGTGAAATCCTGGTCTGCGACAACATCGCGCCTTCCGAGCTGGCCCAGCTGCAGGCGCATGGCGTGGTCGGCATCGTCACCGCCGCGGGCAGCGCACTCTCGCACAGCGCGATCCTGGCGCGCAGCCTGCACCTGCCGCTGATCGTCAACGTTCCCAACCTGCTGCAGAAGATTTCCGATGGCGACGTGCTGGGCATCGACGGCAGCACCGGCCAGATCACCGTCAACCCGCTGCCGCCGGACCTGCGCGATTACCGCGCCCGCCTGCGCGACCAGGCCCGCGAACAGCGCGAGCTGGGCCGCCTGCGCAGCAAGCCCAGCCGCACCCGCGACAAGGTGGAGATCGCGCTGCTGGCCAACGCCGAATCGCGCGAAGACGTCACCGAGGCGCATGCGCTGGGCGCGCACGGGCTGGGCCTGTACCGCACCGAATTCCTGTTCCTGCAGCGCGATGAGCTGCCCGACGAACAGGAGCAGTTCGAAACCTACCGCGATGCGGCGCTCGGCATGAGCGGGCGACCGGTGACCATCCGCACCCTGGACCTGGGCGCGGACAAGGCCGACCGCACCGGCCTGACCCTGAGCAACGAAGAAAACCCCGCACTGGGCCTGCGTGGCGTGCGCCTGTCGCTGGCCCGGCCAAAGGTGGCCGATACCCAGCTGCGCGCGATCCTGCGGGCGTCGGCCTACGGCAAGCTGCGCATCCTGCTGCCGATGGTCAGCACCCGCGAGGAGCTGCTGGCGGTGCGCCGGCGCTTGAACAAGCAGGCCGAGCTGCTGCGCGCCGAGGGCCACGAAGTGGCCGAGCACATCCCGTTCGGGGCGATGATCGAAGTACCGGCTGCGGCGATCGCGCTGGAAAGCTTCATCGATCTGGTCGACTTCCTGTCGATCGGCACCAACGACCTGGTGCAGTACCTGCTCGCCGCCGACCGCAACAATGAAGCGGTGGGCGAGCTGTATTCGCCACTGCACCCGGCGGTGCTGCGCCTGCTGGCGCACATCCTGCGCACCGGCCGCGAACACGAGGTGCCGGTAGCGGTGTGCGGCGAGATCGCCGGCGACCCGCGCATGACCCGCATGCTGCTCGCGCTCGGCCTGACCGAGTTCAGCCTGCACCCCGGCACGCTGCTGGAGGTGCGGCGCGCGGTGCGCGACAGCGATCTGTCCGAACTGCAGGCCGCAGCACCAAAGCTGCTGGCCGCACGCGACCGGCGCAGCATCGAGCGCTGGATCGACACAAACCAATGAACAGCCCGGTAGGTCACGACCGTTGGTCGTGACGCGCTGACCTACCGGTTTGTCATGCATCCAAGCGATAATGACGCGGTGACCACCCCCTCTGCCGCATCCTGTCCGGGATAGCGGCCTTTTTTCTTTTGCCGCGGGAGCTGTGCATGGCCGAAGCCGTACGCCACGACAAGACGGCGCGCCAGTTGCGACTGTTGTCCGATGCACTGGACAGCGGGCGGCTGGGTCCGGTGCGCCGGCTGGTCAATACGCTGGCGCCGGCCGAGATCGGCAACCTGCTGGAATCGCTGCCGCCGGGCAAGCGCGAAGTGGTGTGGGGGCTGGTCGACCCGGAAGACGATGGCGAGGTGCTGGTCCACGTCGGCGAGGAAGTGCGCGAAAGCCTGCTGGCCGACATGGACCCGGACGAAATCATCGCCGCGGTCGAAGACCTGGACATCGATGACCTGGCCGACCTGGTCGAAGACCTGCCCGACACGGTCATCGACGAAGTGCTCAAGTCGATGGACCGCGAGAACCGCGAGCGGCTCGAGCAGGTCCTGTCCTACCCCGAGGACAGCGCCGGCCGCCTGATGAACCCGGACGTGGTGACCGTGCGCGCCGACGTCAACGTGGACGTGGTGCTGCGCTACCTGCGCCTGCGCGGCGAACTGCCCGACCACACCGACCACCTGTTCGTGGTCAGCCGCCGCCACCAGTACCTGGGCCGGCTGTCGCTGGCCTCGCTGGTGACCCACGAGGACAGCACCCCGATCAACCGCCTGATCGACGACGAGCAGCCGGCGATCGACGTCGGCGAAAGCGCCGACGAAGTGGCCCGGCAGTTCTCCGACCATGACTGGGTGTCGGCGCCAGTGGTGGACGACAACAACATCCTGCTCGGCCGCATCACCATCGATGACGTGGTCGACATCATCCGTTCGCAGGCCGAGCACCAGGCCTTGGGCGCGGCCGGCCTGGACGAAGAGGAAGACCTGTTCTCCCCGATCAAGCGCGCCGTGCGCGGTCGCGTGGTGTGGCTGGGCATCAACCTGTGCACCGCGTTCCTGGCCGCGACGGTGATCGGCCAGTTCGAGCTGACCCTGCAGAAGGTGGTTGCGCTGGCGGTGCTGATGCCGATCGTGGCCGGCGTCGGCGGCAACGCGGCGGTGCAGGTGCTGACCCTGATGGTGCGCGGCATCGCGCTGGGCCAGGTGGGCCAGAGCAACGCGCGCATCCTGCTGTGGAAGGAATCGCGGGTGGCGCTGATCAACGGCACCCTGATCGGCACCGTGGTCGGCATCATTGCCTACCTGTGGTTCCACAGCTTCCTGCTGTCGCTGGTGATCACCCTGGCGCTGATCATCAACTTCTGTGCCGCGGCGCTGGCCGGGGTGCTGCTGCCGCTGCTGCTCAAGCGCATGAACGTGGACCCGGCCGTGGCCGGTACCGTGGTGGTCACCGCGGTCACCGACGTCATTGGCTTCTTCAGCTTCCTGGGCCTGGCCACCCTGATCCTGCTGCACTGACCGGTTCACCGACATGGCCCTGACCCTCGACAACTACTTCGCTGCCGGCTGGCGCGACCAGACCCACACCTGCCCCGCCTGCGAATGGCAGGGGACCTCGCGCGAGATGAGCATGGAACTGCACGAGGACGAGGCCGAGTTCGATTGCCCGCAGTGCGAGAACCCCATCCTGCTGGTGGTCCACCCCAGCCTGGCCCAGGTGCAGGCCGCCGCCGCCGACGGCCACCCGGAGGCGATCGAACAGCTGGAAATCCTGGCCTCGGTACCGCGCCCGGACTGATGCACTGCAAGATGCCTGCGCCGACGTCCGCGCCTAGACTGAAAACGATTTCAGCCGAGGAAAGACAATGGCACGACAGCGCGCGGCGTGGTGGATGTGGGTGGTGGCGGTGCTCGCCCTGAGCGGCTGTGCCACGACCCGCAGTGCGGACAAGGGGCACTTCGTCGAGCGCAGCGTTACCGTGGACGGGCGGGTGTCGCGCTACCAGGTATTCGTGCCGCGCGATGCCGAGGCGCAGCGCGGCGCGTTGCCCGTGGTGTTGTTCCTGCATGGATCGGGCGAGCGTGGCAGTGACGGCCATCGCCAGACCACCGCCGGGCTGGGCCCGCACCTGCGCGACCACGCGCGCGACTTCCCGGCACTGGTAGTGTTGCCGCAGGCACCGGAAGACCAGGAATGGTCGGGCATCAACAACCGCATCGCGCTGGCCGCGCTGGATGCCACCATCGCCGAATTCGGTGCCGATCCTGCGCGGCAGTACCTCACCGGCATGTCGATGGGCGGCTACGGCAGCTGGAACATCGCGCTGGAACACCCGGACCGGTTCGCCGCGATCGTGCCGGTGTGCGGCGCGGTGCTGGCGCCGCGCGCAGTGCGGGCGTCATTGTTCGTGGAGTCCGTGGCGGACGAAGCCGATCCCTATGCCGCCATCGCCGAGCGCCTCAAGGCCACGCCGATCTGGATGTTCCATGGGGCATTGGACGATGTGGTGCTGCCCGCCGACGACAGGAAATTGAAGGCCGCGTTCGATGCCGCCGGTGCCGGCGACGTGCGCTATACCGAGTACCCGCAGGGCAACCACAACGCGTGGGATGCGACGTATGCGGATGCGGCGATGTGGGATTGGCTGTTCGCGCAGCGGCGGTAACGGAAGAGCGCGACGACCAACGGTCGTCGCCTACCGGGCGTTCGGGTCGCTGCGACGACGACCAACGGTCGTCGCCTACCGGGCGTCGGGTGTGTTGGGGCGATGATCAACGGTTGTCGCCTGCCGGTAGGTATCGACCGTTGGTCGATACGGCGCTGTGCCCGCATGCCTCGACAAACCATCGACGCCCTCGGTAGGTATCGACCGTTGGTCGATACCTGAATAAGCCCTTTCCCTATGCTGCAATACGACGAACGCCGATATCGTCTTTGTACCGCAACGAGAAAAATCGTTGCATGAACAGCCCACGCCTCCGCATCGGCCGTGTCTCGATGATCCATCATGCGTACGAACTCACCATGGTCTGCGAACATCGACGACCATGGTTCAGTCATCCCGCAAACGCTCGCATCGTCGCGGAACTGTTCCCACAACTAGACGAACAACGTCTCACCGAATCCTTGGCGTGGGTAGTCATGCCCGATCACGTCCATTGGCTGTTCCAATTGGGGGAGCGGCCGCTTTCCCATGTGGCACAACGATTCAAATCACGTAGCGCCTTACTGCTGAACCGCCTGCATCATCGTCAGGGCAGGATCTGGCAGACCGGCTATCACGACCACTGCCTTCGCTCGGACGAATCGTTCCGGCGCCACGCTTTCTACGTCATGGAAAATCCGGTGCGGGCTGGGCTGGCGAGCCGCATCGGCGAGTATCCATTCGCGTGGTGCCGATGGCCGTTGGAGGACGATTCCCGGTAGATATCGACCGATGGTGGATACCGACGCGTGGCACGCAACGACCAACGGTCGTTGCCTACCGGCCTGTGCGCGACTGTTGTTCGATACCCGGCCCTTCAGCCCAACAACGTTTCCAACACCGCCATGCGCACGGCCACGCCGTTGGCCACCTGGCGCAGCACCCACGACTGCGGGCCGTCGGCCACGTCGTCGGTGACTTCCACGCCACGGTTGATCGGGCCCGGGTGCAGCACGGCCGCGTCCTGGCCGGCGCGCTTCAGGCGCGCGGCGTTCAACCCGTATTCGGCGTGGTACTGCTCGATCGAAGGGACCAGGCCTTCTTCCATGCGCTCGCGCTGCAGGCGCAGCATCATCAGCGCATCCACGCCTTCCAGCATCTGATCGAAATCCTGGCCGACGATGCAGCCCTTCAGCGTGTCATCGTCCGGCAGCAGCGACTGCGGGCCGCACACGCGGATCTCGCCCACGCCCAGCGTGCGCAGGGCATGCAGGTCGGTGCGAGCCACGCGTGAGTGCTTCACGTCGCCGACGATCACCACCTTCATCTTCGAGAAATCACCGCCCTTGGCCTGGCGCAGGGTCAGCATGTCCAGCAGGCCCTGGGTCGGGTGCGCGCTGCGGCCGTCGCCGGCATTGATCAGCGCGGTGCCCTCGCCGGCCGCGGCGGCCAGCTCGGCCACGGCACCGTCATCCGGGTGGCGCACCACGAAGCCACGCACGCCCATCGCTTCCAGGTTCTTCAACGTGTCGCAGGCGGTTTCGCCCTTGCGCGTGGACGAAGTGGAGGCGTCGAAGTTCAGCACGTCCGCGCCCAGCCGCTGCGCGGCCAGCTGGAACGAGCTGCGGGTACGGGTGGAGGGTTCGAAGAACAGCGTGCACACCGCCGAACCGCCCAGTACGTGGCGCTTGTTGCCGACCCGGCCGACCGCCGCATCGCGGATCTGGCCCGCGCGGTCAAGCAGCTGCAGCAGGGTTTCGCGGGGCAGACCTTCCAGGGTCAGCAGGTGGCGCAGGCGTCCGTCGGAATCGAGTTGCGAGGCGGTCATGGGCAGGGTCTGGGGGTCAGGAGACGGGGGTGGCATCGTCCGGCGAGGACAGCCAGCGTTCGATGATCACCGCGGCGGCCACCGCATCCAGCGTGGCCGCATCGCGGCGCCGCTTGCGGCCTTCGGCACGCTCGACGGCGAACCGGCGGGCCGCTTCGACCGAGCTGGAGCGCTCGTCGATCAGCACCACCGGCAGCTTGAAACGTTCCCGCAGCTGGCGGGCAAAGCCCTGCGCGCGCTTGCGGTTGGGTTGGTCCTGGCCATCCAGGGTGAGCGGGTCGCCCACCACCAGGCCATCGGGCCGCCATTCCTTGATCAGGCGTTCGACCGCGGTCCAGTCCGGACCGTTGCCGTGCACGTCCACCACGGCGATGGCGCGGGCATGGGTGCCGAAGGAACTGCCGATCGCCACCCCGATCCGGCGCGAGCCGACATCGAAGCCGAGCACGGTGCCGTCGCGGCGGATGGTGGCCGGCTCAGACATTGCCGCTGTAGTCCGTCAGCCGGAACAGGTCGACCCCGATCCGTGCGGCGGCGCCCTGCCAGCGCTGCTCCAGCGGCGTGGCGAACAGCAGTTCGGCATCGGCGGGGACGGTCAGCCAGCTGTTGTCGGCGATCTCGCCTTCCAGCTGGCCCTCGGTCCAGCCGGCACAGCCCAGCGTGACCAGCACATTGCGCGGGCCTTCGCCGCGGGCCATGGCTTCGAGGATGTCGCGCGAGGTGGTCAGGTACACGCCCTCGCCCACCTGCAGGCTCGATTCCCACGCACGTGCATCGTCATGGATGACGAAGCCACGCTCGGGATGCACCGGGCCGCCATTGAGCACCACCTGGTCGCGCAGGACGAGGTCGTCGGTCTGGATCTCCATCTGCGCCAGCACATCGCCCAGCGTGTACTCGGACGGCTGGTTGACCAGCACGCCCATGGCACCGTTCTCGTCGTGCTGGCAGATCAGGCTTACGGTGCGCGCGAAGGTCGGATCGGTCAGCGACGGCAGCGCAACCAGCAGGTGATCGGCAAGGGAGGTAGGCAACGTGGACATGGGGCCATTCTACCCGCTGCATCCTCACACGGGCGTGAGCCTCGGCTACGATGCGTGCAGTCATGGACGTGTGTACGCAACGGAGAGCACGATGAACCCGCAGCCACCCCTTTCCCCTGCCTCGCGCGCCGCCATCGTGCTGATCGCGCTGTTGCAGGGCCTGATGCTGTACGCGGTGCAGGAAGCGGCCGACCACGGGCCGTTCCAGGCATTCGCCACGCGCCTGTGCTGGTACACCTGGGTGCTGAGCGTCCCCACCGCCGTTGCGCTGACCCTGGTGGACCTGCGCGACCGCCGCCTGTGGCTGCACGCGGCGCTGGCCTCGGCCCTGGTGCTGGCTATGGCCGGATGGATCGGCTGGAACCTGGGCGGAACGCCCGACGACCTGCGCCAGGCACCGCTGCTGCTGCCGTTCTCCGTGTGCGTGGCCGTCGCGGTGTTCGTCGCGCTGCCGTGGTGGCAGTTCCGGCTGCAGCACGGACACTGGCGCGCCACGTACGCAGCCCTGTTCGAGCGCGCCTGGCAGAACGGGCTGACCCTTGCGCTGGCACTGGGCTTCACTGGGCTGACCTGGATGCTGCTGTGGCTGTGGGCGGCGCTGTTCGACCTGGTGGACATCCACTTCTTCCGCGACCTGTTCCGCGAAAAAGCCTTCATCGCGCTGGCTACCGGCATGCTGTTCGGGTTCGGCGTGCTGATCGGGCGCACCCAGGACCGGGCCATCCAGGTCATCCGCCAGGTGCTGTTTGCCGTGGCGCGCGGCCTGCTGCCGCTGCTGGCGTTCATCGCGGTGATCTTCGTGGTCTGCCTGCCCTTCACCGGGCTGGAGCCGCTGTGGCGCACGCGCTCGGCGGCCACGGTACTGCTGGCCCTGGTGCTGCTGCTGATCGTCTTCAGCAACGCGGTGTACCAGCATGAAAGCGAGCTGCCACCCTACCCGGCGTGGCTGCGCCGGCTGGTCGAGGCCAGCCTGCTCACGCTGCCGGTGTATGCGGCGCTGGCGCTGTATGCGATGGGCCTGCGCATCAGCCAGTACGGGGTCACCCTGGAGCGCTTCTGGGCGCTGCTGGCGGCGCTGCTGGTGTTCGGTTACGCGGTGGGCTATGCGCTGGCCGCGGTGCACAGGCGCGGGCGCTGGCTGCAGCGGATCGAACCGGTCAACCGCTGGATGTGCTGGGTGGTGCTGGGTGCGGCGGTGCTGGCCAATACGCCGGTGCTGGACCCGATCCGGATCAGCCTGGCCAGCCAGATGGCCCGGCTGCAGGCAACCGCGCCGGCAATCAAGGGCGAAGACGCCACCGATCTGCGCTTCGGCTATGGCCGGCGCGGCGCCGAGGTGCTGAAGGAACTGCAGCAGGACCCGCGCTTCCGCGACGATCCGCGTGCAAGCACCCTGATCGCCAATGTCCTGAACGTGGACGCGCGGCAAGTCCGTTATGGGAACTACAGCGACGCCATCAAAGACCTCAAGGTGCTGCAGCAGCAGCTGAAACTGGCCAAGAGCAGCCCGGCGCCAGACCCGGACTGGTGGCAGGCGTTGCTGGCCAGGACCGTGAACGTCAGCAGCTGCCTGGAAATGGACGAGGTCTGCGTGGCACTGCGCCGCGACCTGGATGGCGATGGCGTGGACGAGATGCTGTTGTGCCACGAGCCGTCGTGGGGTGGCGCGGTATGCCGCCTGCACGCGCGCGATGGCAAGGACTGGACCGATGCCGGCAAGATCGAGTTCCCGATGCCCTCCGAATACCGCGGCGACCCGGCGTACGACCCGCTGCTGCGGGGTAACCTGACGATCCATCCAGCACGCTGGCCGCAACTGTCGCTTGGCGATGGGCCTAGACTGGGCATCGAACAACCTCCCGTTGAAGACGAGACCCCATGAGCGGCTACTGCCTCATCGCACCGGGCCATCCGGTGCACGGTCATTACCATGACCACGAATATGGCTTCCCGCAGCGCGACGAACGCGAGCTGTTCGAGCGCCTGCTGCTGGAAATCAACCAGGCCGGGCTGAGCTGGGAGACGATCCTGAAGAAGCGCGAAGGGTTCCGCACGGCCTACAGCCAGTTCGATGTGGATACCGTGGCCGGCTATGGCGAGCGCGACGTGGAGCGCCTGCTCAACGATGCGGGCATCATCCGCAACCGGCTCAAGGTGCATGCGGCCATCCACAACGCCCAGGTGATCCAGCAGCTGCGGGCAAGCCACGGCAGCTTCGCGGCATGGCTGGATGCGCACCACCCGCGCGACAAGGCCGAGTGGGTGAAGCTGTTCAAGAAGACGTTCCGCTTCACCGGCGGCGAAATCACCGGTGAATTCCTGATGAGCCTGGGCTACCTGCCCGGCGCGCACAGCCCGGATTGCCCGGTGTACAAACGCCTGCAGAAACTCAAGAAAACCGGGTAAACCCTCAGACGCCCATGTAGCGGCCGGGCCGATGGTTGAACATCAGCACCAGGCTCAGCACCACCGCGCCGATCGCCGAATACATCACCTTGTCCGGCGAGAGCACGAAGAACGCCACGCCCATCAGCAGCGTGTCGAACGACATCTGCACCTTGCCCGCGCTCCAGCCACGGGTGCGCTGCAGGTATACCGCCAGGATGCCGATGCCGCCCAGGCTGGCGCGGTGGCGGATGTAGAACAGGATGCCCAGCCCGGCCAGCGCGCCGCCCACCAGCGCCGAATACAGCGAGCTCATGTGGGCGAAATCGGCCCAGCGCGGCAGCAGGTCGGTCAGCACGCCGCAGGCGGTGACCGCCGCGAAGGTCTTCAGGGTGAATTCCCAGCCCATGCGCCGCACCGCCACCCAGTAGAACGGCAGGTTGACCAGCACGAACACCAGGCCGAAATTCCAGCCGAACGCGTAGTGGGCCAGGAACGCCAGGCCGGCCATGCCGCCGATCATCAGCCCGCCCTTGGCGAAGATCGCCAGGCCCAGCGAGGCCACCAGGGTGGCCAGGATCATGCCCTGCACGTCCTCGGCCACCGAATGGCGCAGGGCGTTGGCATCGGCCACGGTGCCGGCGCTGTCCGGCGGCGGGGTCAGCGGGCCGGCGGTGACCAGATGGCCGTCAGCGTCGTCGCACGGCGCGGGGCCATGGGATTCAAGGGACATGGGGGTGGGGCCAGACACGTGGGGAGCGGTATTAGACACGATCCGCGTGACAGTTGCAGGTGAAATCGATTCATCCCGCAACGAATGACCGCTTCACCCGGTCCGGTCCTTCAAATGGTGGGCCACCAAGGCGTTGGCGTGGCCATGGCCCAGGCCATGCTGGCTCTTCAGGAAGGTGACCAGGGCCATGTGCCTGAGCCCGCCCTGCGTGGCCAGCAGGGCAAGCCAGTGTCCCACTGGCTGCCCATAGGTCTTTTCGATGGACGGGAAGTACGACGCGGGACCTTTGACCGGGGCGGTGTCGCTCATGACCTGTTCCTTGCAGAGGGTTTCATCCACTACGACGCTGGCCAGGGCACGAAATCGACATCCGTCAGCGGGTGACCTGCTTCTGCCGTTCCGCGTTGTAGCGGTCGCCCACGATGGAGATGCCGTCCAGCGCCGCCGCGATCTGCTGCAGGTCGGCCTCGTGCAGGGTCAGCTCGGCAGCGGCCAGGTTCTCTTCCAGCCGGTGCAGCTTGGTGGTGCCGGGAATCGGCACGATCCAGGGCTTGCGCGCCAGCAGCCAGGCCAGCGCCACCTGCGCCGGGGTGGCCTGGCGGGCGGCGGCAATGGCGCCGATGGCCTCGACCAGCGCCTGGTTGGCGCGGCGCGCCTCCACCGCAAAGCGCGGCAGCGAGCTGCGGAAATCGGTGGGCGCAAACTCGGTATCGGCGGTGATCGCCCCGGTCAGGAAGCCGCGCCCCAGCGGGCTGAACGGCACGAAGCCGATGCCCAGCTCTTCAAGCACCGGCAGCACGCTCTGCTCCGGCTCGCGCCACCACAGGGAGTACTCGCTCTGCAGCGCAGCCACCGGCTGCACCGCATGCGCGCGGCGGATGCTTGTTTCGCCGGCTTCGGACAGCCCGAAGTGCTTCACCTTGCCTTCCGCGATGAGGTCCTTGACCGTGCCGGCGACATCTTCGATGGGCACGTTCGGGTCCACCCGGTGCTGGTAGAACAGGTCGATGCGGTCGGTCCTGAGCCGCTGCAGGCTGGCCTCGCAGACGGCGCGGATGTTCTCCGGGCGGCTGTCCAGCCCCAGGTCGGCATTGGCCTCCTTGAACCCGAACTTGGTCGCAATGACCACCTGGTCGCGGTACGGCGCCAGCGCCTGGCCCAGCAGTTCCTCGTTGCGGAACGGCCCGTAGACCTCGGCGGTGTCGAAGAAGGTCACCCCGCGCTCCACCGCTGCGTGCAGCAGCGCAACGCCATCGCTCACCTGCGGCGCGGTGCCATAGGCATGGCTCAGGCCCATGCAGCCCAGCCCGAGCGCGGAAACGCGCAGGCCGCTGTTGCCAAGGATTCGTGTCTGCATGGGGTGCTCCTTCGAGTGGGGACCCCAACGATACGCGCGCTCACGCCGGCGATTGCACTGCCGGAACCACTGGTGGTCATGAGCGAAGCTCATCAATGGCGCCTGCGGGTGCAGGCGCCATCTACCTGCCTCAGCGTTCGGCCACGGTCCCGATCAGGGCCAGCAGGAGCAGCAGGCCACCGGCGATGATCACCAGGATGTGCCAGACGTTGAGCCGGTCCATGCGCTCCATGTCGACCCGTTCATCCTGATGGTAACGGCGCAGCAGGCTGTTGACCGGCAGCAGCGGTACGAACGTGAACAGCGCCAGCAGCCAACCGGCGTTGGGCAGCCGGCTGGCGAAGTTGAGCAGGAAGTAGGTCACCGCCAACAGTCCTGGCGCGAAGGCCAGTTCGCGACGCCGGCTGCTGGCCGCGTCACTCAGCTCGCGGAAGCAGAAGAACGACCAGATCGGCGAGAACAGCGCGCGCGCCCAGGGCCACTGGTCGCCGCCGGTCTC
Source organism: Stenotrophomonas sp. SrG (assembly GCF_050031795.1). Lineage (NCBI taxonomy): Bacteria > Pseudomonadati > Pseudomonadota > Gammaproteobacteria > Lysobacterales > Lysobacteraceae > Stenotrophomonas > Stenotrophomonas sp. SrG. The sequence continues at coordinate 111,067 of NZ_JBNBBE010000002.1, read as the reverse complement.
GCGCTTGATCGCCTGCCAGTTACGCCAGAACCAGTACATCGGGTACAGCCCGAGCGTAGTGGGTGAAAGCAGCACCATTTTCAGCGTGGAAGGCGAGTAGTACTCGGCCGCATCGGAAATCGCCCGTGCCTGGGACTGGGATTCCGGCAGCGTGCCGGGCAAAGCAGGTGGCATCGGAATGGTCGCCGGTGCGCGGTATGGATCATGCAATTCCATGTGCATTCTCATCATTGGCAGTGTCACCGGCGCGGTGCCGGCCCCTTGAAACACCACTTGCAACAAAGGCGCGCCGGCATTGCACCGTACGCGCCCGGTTTCCCCGCCCGCAGCTTCAGCGGACTTCGGAAATCTCCACGCCATCCAGGCCCTGCGACAGCGTGCGTGCGTCACCGCCCTGCGAGAGCTTGATGCGCAGGCGCACCTCGTTCTGCGAATCGGCGTAGCGCAGCGCGTCTTCGTAGCTGATCTCGCCGGCCTGGTAGAGCTCGAACAGGCTCTGGTCGAAGGTGCGCATGCCCAGCTGCACCGATTCCTTCATTACTTCCTTGAGCTTGTGGATCTCGCCGTCGCGGATGTAATCCTGCACCAGCGGCGTGCCCAGCATGATTTCCATCGCCACCTTGCGCGACTTGCCATCCGGCGAAGGCACCAGCTGCTGGGCAACCACGCCCTTGAGGTTCAGCGACAGATCCATCAGCAGCTGGCTGCGGCGGTCTTCCGGGAAGAAGTTGATGATGCGGTCCATCGCCTGGTTGGCGTTGTTGGCATGCAGGGTACACAGCACCAGGTGGCCGGTTTCGGCGAACGCGATGGCATGGTCCATGCCTTCGCGGGTACGCACTTCGCCGATCATGATCACGTCCGGCGCCTGGCGCAGGGTGTTCTTCAGCGCCGCTTCCCAGCTGTCGGTATCGATGCCCACTTCGCGCTGGGTGATGATGCAGCCTTCGTGCTTGTGCACGAATTCGATCGGGTCTTCGATGGTGATGATGTGCCCGGTGGAATTCAGGTTGCGGTAACCGATCATCGCCGCCAGCGAGGTGGACTTGCCGGTACCGGTCGCACCCACGAACAGGATGATGCCGCGCTTGGTCATCGCCAGCGTCTTGATGATCGGCGGCAGGCTCAGCTCTTCCACGGTGGGAATGCGGGTTTCGATGCGGCGCAGGACCATGCCGACCTGGTTGCGCTGGTAGAAGCAGCTCACGCGGAACCGGCCCACGCCGGACAGGCCGATGGCGAAGTTGCACTCGTGGGTTTTTTCGAACTCTTCGCGCTGCGCCGGCGTCATCACGTTCAGCACCAGGTCGCGGCTCTGCTGCGGCGTGAGCGGGGTCTGGGTGATGGGCGAGATCTTGCCGTTGACCTTGATCGCCGGCGGCATGCCCGCGGTGATGAAAAGATCCGACGCCTTCTGGTGCGCCATCAGCTTGAGGAACGAGGTGAAGTCGATGGTGGTGCTGGTGGTGTTCATGGCGATGTGCTCCGGAAACCTTGCCGAACGCCGGGCATGGCCCGGCGCTGCCGAATCTGTCGCGCCGGGAAGGCCCGGCGCCACCATCATTCGAAGATGCGCTTGTCCTTGGCGTATTCCTTGGCCTGGTTGCGCGTGATCAGGCTGCGCTTGACCAGGTCCTGCAGGTGCTGGTCGAGCGTCATCATGCCCATCTGCTGGCCGGTCTGGATCGCCGAGTACATCTGCGCCACCTTGTCTTCGCGGATCAGGTTGCGGATGGCCGGGGTGCCGACCATGATTTCCCACGCGGCGGTGCGCCCGCCGCCCACCTTCTTCAGCAGTGCCTGCGAAATCACCGCGCGCAGCGATTCGGACAGCATCGAGCGCACCATCGGCTTTTCGCCGGCGGGGAACACGTCGATGATGCGGTCGATGGTCTTGGCCGCCGAGCTGGTGTGCAGCGTGCCGAACACCAGGTGGCCGGTTTCGGCGGCGGTCAGCGCCAGCCGGATGGTTTCCAGGTCGCGGAGTTCGCCGACCAGGATGATGTCCGGGTCTTCACGCAGTGCCGAACGCAGTGCTTCGTTGAAGCCGTGCGTATCGCGGTGCACTTCGCGCTGGTTGATCAGGCACTTCTGCGAGGTGTGCACGAATTCGATCGGATCCTCGACGGTGAGGATGTGGCCGTATTCGTTCTTGTTGATGTAGTCGATCATCGCCGCCAGCGTGGTCGACTTGCCCGAACCGGTCGGGCCGGTCACCAGGATCAGGCCCTGCGGCTGGTCGATCAGCTCGCGGAAGATCGGCGGCGTGTTCAGGTCTTCCAGGGTCAGCACTTCGGACGGAATGGTACGGAACACCGCACCGGCGCCACGGTTCTGGTTGAACGCGTTGACGCGGAAGCGCGCCAGGCTGGGAATCTCGAACGAGAAGTCGACTTCGAGGAATTCCTCGTAATCGCGGCGCTGCTTGTCCGACATGATGTCGTAAACGAGCGCGTGGACCTGCTTGTGGTCCAAGGCCGGAATGTTGATGCGACGGACATCGCCGTCCACGCGGATCATCGGCGGCAGGCCTGCCGACAGATGAAGGTCCGACGCTTTGTTCTTAACGGAAAACGCCAACAGCTCGGCGATATCCATACGCTGCTACTCCCCATAGACTGCTGCGACTGGAAGGATCTTTCCCCGGTCGGCAGTATAGCCTCCCTGATCCACCGCGAAATCTCTTTGTGTCCTGCCCCGTGAGCGCCCACCCGTGACCGCCCTGCCCCTGCCCACCCTGCTGCTGAACCTGCACAACGCGGCCACGGCCGCCGGGCGGCCACCGCCGCGCCTGCTGGCGGTGTCCAAGACCCAGCCGGCAGAGGCCGTGGCGGCGCTGGCGGCGCAGGGCCAGCGCGCGTTCGGCGAGAACTACGTGCAGGAAGCGGTGGCAAAGATCGATGCGCTGGCGGCCCTGGGGCTGGAGTGGCACCTGATCGGCCACCTGCAGTCCAACAAGGCCGACCTGGCCGCGCAGCGCTTCGACTGGGTGCAGAGCGTGGACCGGGCCAAGCTGGTTACCGCGCTGGCTACGCACCGCCCGGCCGCGTTGCCGCCGTTGAACGTGCTGGTGCAGGTCAATATCGACGATGAAGGCAGCAAGCACGGCTGCACGCCCGACGCCGTGCCGGCGCTGGCCGCCGCCATCGCCGCCGAACCACGCCTTTGCCTGCGCGGGCTGATGGCCATCCCGGCGCCGTGGCCGGACGCGGCTCGACGCGCCCAGGCCTTTGAACGCATGCACGCGCTGTTTGCCGAGCTGGCCACCCGCTACCCGCAGGCCGACACCCTCTCCATGGGCATGAGCGGCGACTATCCCGACGCCATTGCCCATGGCGCGACCATGGTCCGCGTCGGCACCGCCTTGTTCGGCGCACGCCATTGAGGGGCCCACCCACCCGTAGCGCGGGGCCCTGCCCCGCGGCCCAGATCACATACAAGGATGCCCATTGAGCACTTCGATCACCTTCATCGGCGGCGGCAACATGGCGCGCAGCCTGATCGCCGGCCTGGTCCGCCAGGGCACTGCCCCGGGCAACATCCATGTGGCCGAACCGGTGGCCGGGCTGCGCAGCCAGCTCACCACCGACTTCGGCGTGAAGACCTACGCCAGCGCCAGCGAAGCGGCCGCGCAGGGCGCGGTATGGGTGCTGGCGGTGAAGCCGCAGGTGCTGCGCGATGTCTGTGCGTCGCTGGCGGAGATCGCCCAGGCCCAGGACCCGCTGGTGGTATCCATCGCCGCCGGCATCACCAGTGCGCAACTGCTGCGCTGGCTGGGCGGTACCGGCGCGGTGGTACGCGCCATGCCCAATACCCCGGCGCTGCTGGGTGCAGGCGTGACCGGTCTGTTTGCCACCGCCGGGGTCAGCGCCGAACAGCGTGGCCAGGCCGACACCGTGCTGGCCAGCGCCGGGCGCACGGTGTGGATCGAGGATGAAGCACGCATGGATGCGGTCACCGCCGTCTCCGGCAGTGGCCCGGCCTATGTGTTCCTGTTGGCCGAGGCGATGGAAGCGGCCGGCATCGCGCAGGGGCTGCCGGCCGACGCCGCGCGCACGCTGGTGGTGCAGACCCTGCTGGGCGCCAGCCGCATGCTGGACGAATCCGGCGAAGCCCCGGCAGAGCTGCGTCGGCGCGTCACCTCGCCGAACGGCACCACGCAGGCCGCGATCGAGAGCTTCCAGGGCGACGACTTCGAAGCGATCGTGGCGCGGGCGATCGACGCGGCGACGCGACGGGGACAGGCGTTGTCGGCGGCCAACGACTGATCCGGGTCAGCCCCAGCGCTGCGCGCCATCCCCCTGCTCGCCCAACGCGTCCCCGGGATTGGCCAACCGGCAGCGCTTCAGTGAAAGACACCCACAGCCGATGCAGTCGGTGAGCTGGTCGCGCAGCAGCAGCAGTTCCTCGATGCGTTGATCCAGCTCGCCGCGCCACAGCGCCGACATCTTCGCCCACTCGGCGCGGGTCGGCGTCTTGTTTTCCGGCAGCGCCGCAAACGCATTGGCCACCGCTTCCAACGGCATGCCCACCCGCTGTGCGACGCGGATCACCGCCAGCCGACGCAGTACGTCGCGGCTGAAGCGACGCTGGTTGCCGGCCGTGCGCAGGCTGCGGATCAGGCCCTTGCGCTCATAGAAGTGCAGCGCCGATACCGCCACGCCGCTGCGACGTGCCACGTCGCCTACACTCAGCTCCTGCGCGATCACTGCTTGACCTCAACCATGGTTAAGGTGTCATCGTGCGGCACCTCGCGGTGTGCCGCAAGCACCGCGCTTCTTCGTTCCTGGAATCCGCATGTCTTCCGATGTCGCTGCACTGCCCGCCGACGCGCCCACGTCGATCCTCTCGCCGCGCTACCGCGCCACCACCATCGGCATGGTCGCGCTGGTGTCGCTGCACGCGTTCGAAGCGCTGGCCGTGGCTGCGGCCATGCCGACCGTGGCGCATGAGCTGGATGGCCTGCGCCTGTACGCGCTGGCGTTCGGCGGCACGCTGGCCACCAGCGTGATCGGCATGACCCTGGCGGGCCGCTGGAGCGACCGGCTTGGCCCGGCCCGGCCGTTGTGGCTGGGCCTGTGCTGCTTCATCGCCGGCCTGCTGGTGGCCGGACTCGCCCAGCACATGCCGGTGCTGGTGATCGGCCGGCTGCTGCAGGGGCTGGGCGCCGGTGCCATTTCCGTGTCGCTGTACGTGCTGGTCGGGCGCACCTTCCCCGAATCGCTGCGGCCACGCGTCTTTGCCGCGTTCTCGGCAGGTTGGGTGGTGCCCTCGCTGATCGGCCCTGCCATCAGCGGGTTGATCGTGCAGCACGCCGGCTGGCGCTGGGTGTTCCTGGGCGTGCCGCTGCTGGCCATCCCGGCCGCGCTGCTTTTGCGGCCGGCGCTGCGCGCGGTGCCGCCGCTGGCGGCCGCGCCGCGTTCGGAGGGCAGCGTGGTGCGCTGGGCGATCGGTGCATCCGTGGGCGCGCTGCTGCTGTACGTGGGCGGCCAGCAGGTTGGCTGGCCGGCACTGGCCGTGCTGCTGCCGGCGGTGGCGCTGTTGGCGCTGTGCAGCTGGAAGCTGCTGCCGCGCGGCACCCTGCGCCTGCGGCGGGGCCTGCCCAGCGTGATCGCCCTGCGCGGTATCGCGGCGTCGGCATTCTTTGGCTGCGAGGCGTTCCTGCCGCTGCTGCTGCAGCGGGAGCGTGGCCTGAGCCCGCTGCTGGCCGGGGTGGCGTTGAGCCTGGGCGCGCTGGGCTGGTTCAGCGGGTCGTGGTTCCAGGGCCATGGGGGCCAGGGGCTGTCGCGTCGCCAGCTGCTCACCGCCGGCGCGCTGCTGATGTGCACCGGCATCATCGGCACCGCGCTGGCGATCCAGCCCGGCGTACCGTTGGCCCTGGCGCTGGCCGGGTGGACCTTGACCGGACTTGGCATGGGGCTGATCTACCCGAGCCTGTCGGTACTGACGTTGTCGTTGTCACCGCCGGCGCAGCAGGGCGCGAACACCTCTGCGCTGCAGTTGAGCGAGGCGCTGGGCGTGGCCACCACGCTGGCCATTTCCGGCTCGCTGTTCGCGCTGATGCTGTCGGTGGATGTGACCCTGGGTTACCTGCAGACGTTCGCGATCATGTTGCTGCTGGCCGCTGCGAGCGTGGTGGTGGCCCGGCGGGTCTGACCGCTACGGCGCCACCTCTTCCAGGTCTTCGCGCAGGATCCGCCGGATCTCCAGCACCGCCTGCGGGGTTTCCTGCACGCTGTGGCCTGAGATGATCACCTTCTCCGACACCGCGCCGGGCAGGTGCGCGCTCCAGTAGGGCACCAGGCCGTCGTCGGACTGCTCCAGCGGCACCTCGGGTTTGCGCTGGGCGATGATCGAGTGGTACTTCAGGCCCGGCATGATCGGCAGGGCGGCGGCCGCCTTCACGAACGGATCGGTGGCCTTGAGGTTGTCGATGCTGTTGGGAATCTGCAGCTTGGTGGCCTGCGCCGACTGCACTTCCGATTGCTGCAGCGCCTGGAACACATCCTCGAACTTGCCGAGGATGGTGATCGGCAGGCGTACCAGGCGCCCGATGAAGCGTCCGACCCGGTTGCCGGCGATATCGGTGCCCTGGTGGGGTGCGGCGATGAAGATGGCGCGCTCCACGTTCAGTTCGGCATCGAAGTGCAGCAGCGGGCCCAGTTTGGCCTGGACGCGCTTGAGCCGCTCACCTTTCAGGTCGTAGTTGGCCAGCAGCTGGTTCCACAGCGTGTCGCCGGAACTGGTGACCAGCAACCGGGCCAGCACGCCCCCCATGCTGTGGCCGATGAACACCATGTCCTTCGACGCACGCGAGGTGCCCTTCGGGTCGAAATGCCGGAGCGTGTTGTCGAACGCCTGGTCGATCTCGAAACGGTTCAGTGCAATCGGCGCATTGGTCGGGTAGTACACCTGCCACACCTGGAAGTGCCTGCGCAGCTCAGGGTCGCCCAGGATCTCATTGGCCACGTTCACCCAGGCCTCCGGGCTGCTGCCCAGCCCATGCAGCATGAAGATGATGCGGCGGTTCGGATCCCACGGCTGCATCAGGTACATGTGCGGTTCGGCAATGCCTTCGCTCAGGCCGAACAGCGTGCGCAGCGACTGGGTGGCAAAGCCGGACTGGGCCAGCCACATGCCGTAGGCGGCGGTGAAGTTGCCGGCCAGCGGCACCTTCTCGCCATGCAGGTCCACGCTTTCGGTGGATTCAGGCGAATAAACGTCGAACAGCACCTGGGTGGTGTCCAGCACCTGCTGCAGCGTATCGCCCTTGAAGCGCAGCAACGCGGTGGCATTGATTGCCGACATCTCGCTGTACTGCGGAATCTCGGCCTTCTCACCGTCCACCGGCGCGATCAGCTTGGGCGGGTCCATCACCACCACCAGCTCGGCACCAAAGCCGTCGCGGCGATAGGTACTGCGCAGGCCGGCGAAACTCACCGAGGATGCCGACACCATCGTGGTGGGAATGCTGGCCAGGCGCAGCTCGTCGAAGTCCGAGGTCAGCGTCCAGCGCTCGCCCGCCACCGCGGCGTTGTAGTCCTCCCCTTCCAGCGCGCTTTCGCGGCTGCGCTTGAACACCACCGTGGCAGTCTGTTCGGCGGCGTAGTTGTAGTAGTCGCGCACCTGGGTCTGGCGGTCTTCGAACGCGCGGTCCGACGGCGTGCGCCCGCTGAAGAACAGGTAGGCATACGCGTACCGCGCTGCTTCCAGCCACGCATCCAGCGCCGCATCGGACATCGGGGTCTTGTCGCGGTCCTTCGGCTTGGGCGTGAGTGCCAGCGCGTTTTTCACCCACAGCTCGGACAGCGTTGAAAGCCGCTGTTCCTCGGGCAGGTCGCGGGTGTCCTTCAGGGTCTTCTCGCAGGCAGCAACATCTTTCTCGCACAGCGCCACGTCCAGGCCGATCACGCTCAGCGTTTCCTGCGAGGCCATGCTGAACTTGCCGGAGGTGAGCACATCGCCGCGCTTGTTGGCCAGGTAATCGGTGGGCGAGACCTGCTTCATGGTGACCATGGCGCAGCCGCTGGACAGCAGCAGCGAAAGCAGCACCGCCAGCAGGGGCGCACCACGGCGAAGGAGCCGGCTCATGGCTGCACCTCCGGGTCGATGCCCGGCACGCCGACGCGGATCAGCTGCGAGAAGCGCGGATCATCGCCAGCGGCACGCGCGCGATCGGTGATGCGCCCGCGCGCCTTCAGCGCGGCGAAGTCCACGCCGGGCGTGAGCACGCCCAGGTCACGCGCGTACTCGGCGAAATAGCCGGAGGCGAGCAGCCGGTAGTCCAGCGGCAAGCCCGGCGCGATCTGCTTGGCCAGTTCGTACACGATGGTGGTGCAGTTGCTGGTCAGCGTGTTGTAGAACGCCGGTGCGGCATCCAGTCTGCGCGCTTCGCCCAGGTAGGACACGAACAGGCCCTTGAGCTGGTCGCGGGTCATGCCCTTCAGGCGATACAGGTACACATCCTCGCCGCGCACGTTGCTGCGCACCCGCACGATGTCGGTTTCCTCGGCCGCCACCAGGGTCATCTCGAACTTGCGGAAGAACCCGCCCAGCGCCGAGAACGATTCACCGCGCTCCTTGCGGATCTCCAGCGAGAACACCAGCTGGCGGCCATCGGCGAAGCCGAACGAGACCAGCGTGTGCGCGATCATCGGCCCCATCCAGTACGACAGCACCAGGTCGGCCGAACGCAGCTGGTCCAGGTCGTACTCGCGGCGCTCCCAGCGCACGTCGTGGTCGTCATCGGTGCGCCAGGTGAAGTTGCGCACGTTGTCGAGCACCACCCGGGAGCCGTCGAACTCCACCACCTTCAGCCGCTGCGCGACGTCATCGGCCCAGACCCGGTCCTGGCGCGGGCTGAGCAGCAGCCACCACACGCCGCAGAGCACCAGCGCGGCCACGAACAGCGGGCCCGGCCAGCGCCCGGCACGGGCGCGGCCAACAGCCACGGCGGTGGCAAGCGCAAAGGCGCCCCACCCCGCCAGCAGCACACCCTTCAGCCAACCCGGCCCGGAAAGCTGGTACGCCAGCAGCCCGGCTACCCACAGCGCTGCGACCAGCATCAATACGGCCAGCCCCCATCGTCCTGCTGTCTTCACACATCGTTCCGTCGGTTGCTCGGGGCGCTAGTTAGCCACAACCGCGGTGTGGGGGACATGTTCCCCTGTTCAGGTTCGCTCAGCGACGCGGGGCGCCCACCTTCTGCCACGGCGCCATGCCCTTGCGGGCGCGCGGCAGCGCGCGGCGCAGTGGCAGCCGACGCGGCATCGGAATACCCACCCCCGGCGCGGCGGTATCGTCACGGCGCAGGTCCTCGGCGCGCTCGCCCACCAACAGGGCCGCCATCTCCTCCAGGCCGTTGCGCATCGCCCGGGCGGCCGTCTGCAGGGTATTCATGGCGTGTCTCCAATGACGAAACGGGGACGGACTACGTTAAGACCGGCAGCGCGCAGGGCTCGTGCAGGGGATGTGGCAGACGGATGAAAACCGCGCCCCATAGGCTTGTATCTGAGATTCATTTGCGTTCGCATCCTCACCTCCCGATAATCCGGGCCCTTGCTCCCTGGGATCCCCGTCATGCCTGCCCTGTCCAGCCGCTCGCCCATGCTCCTGCTGGTTCCCACCCTGCTGGCGTCGGCGATGGCCCATGCCCAGGACGGCAGCGCCGCCCGTACCCTGGACGCGGTCAGCGTGGTCGCCGACCGCGCGAGTACCGCCACCAAGACCGATACCCCGCTCACCCAGACCCCGCAGGCGATCAGCGTGGTGACCCGCGAGCTGTTCACCGACCGCGGCGCTCGCAACCTGCAGGAAACCCTGCGCTACAGCGCGGGCGTGACCGCCGATGCCTACGGCCTGGATACCCGCAGCGACGGCAGCACCGTGCGCGGCCTGGACCCGGTGCAATACCTGGACGGCCTGCGCCGCAGCTACGGCTTCAATCCGCTGGCACGCACCGAGGTGTACGGCCTGGAGCGGGTGGAAGTGCTGCGCGGCCCCTCGTCGGTGCTGTACGGCGCCGGCGCCACCGGCGGCATCATCAATGCCATCACCAAGCGCCCGACCTTCGGCGACCTCGGCGGCGAAGTGGCCCTGCAGCTGGGCAACTTCGACCGCAAACAGTTCCAGGGCGACGTGGCCGGCACCCTGAACGACGCCGGCACCCTGGCCGGTCGCTTCGTCGGCCTCGTGCGCGAATCCGGCATGCAGACTGACAGCATCGACGACGACCGCGTGTACCTCGCGCCGTCGATCAGCTGGCAGGGCGAGCGCAGCACCCTCACCGTGCTGGCCAGCTACCAGCACGACAAGACCGCCTCGAGCCAGCAGTTCCTGCCCGTGGTGGCGACCCTCAACGCACCGGCCGGTTCGCCGCGCCTGGATCCGTCGACGTTCCTGGGCGACCGCGATTTCGACAAACTCGATTCGCGCGTGTACAGCGTGACCGCCCTGCTCGACCACAGCTTCAGCGACAGCATCAGCCTGCGCTCGGCCGTGCGCTACCTGGATGGCAAGACCGAATTCCGCGAACTGTACCCGGACACCTACTCCAATCCGCTGGACCCGTTCATCGATGCCGACAAGCGCGTGCTCAACCGCAATGCCTACGGCGTGCGCCCGGACGTGCGTTCGCTGACCAGCGACAACGCGGTGCAGTTCGACTTCGCCACCGGCGCCTTCCAGCACCTGCTGCTGGCTGGCGTGGACTACAGCGATTACCGCGAGAAGTCCTGGAACCTGGATGCCACCCCGACCCCGATCGACATCTACAACCCGATTTCTACCGGCGTGACCATCAACGGCTGGGACCGCCTGCCCGACCAGCAGACCACCCAGCTGGGCGTGTACCTGCAGGACCAGATCCGCTGGGCCGACCGCGTCTCGCTGGTGCTGGGCGCACGCCGCGACCACGCGCGCAGCAAGACCGAAGGCCTGCCCAGCCAGACCGACAACGCCACCACCTACCGCGCCGGCCTGATCGGCGAGGTCGGCGCGGGCGTGTCGCCGTACATCAGCTACAGCGAGTCGTTCCTGCCGGTGACCGGCCAGGATCTGTACGGCCGTGCGTTCAAGCCGATGCAGGGCGACCAGTGGGAAGGCGGCATCAAGTGGCAGCCGGCGTCGAACATGCTGGTCACCCTGGCCGCCTATCGCATCACCGAAACCAACCGCCAGACCAACGATCCGGACAACGTCTTGAACGTGATCCAGACCGGTGAGATCGAATCGAAGGGCGTGGAAGTCGAGGGCCAGTTCCAGTTCGCGCACGACATCACCCTCACCGCGGCGTACTCGCGCAACAAGGCCGAAGTGACCAAGAGCAACTTCGCCATGGAAGTGAACCAGCGCCTCAACGACACCCCGCAGGAGCTTGCCTCGGTATGGCTGGGCAAGGCCTTCCAGCTGGTCGACGACGCGCGCCTGCGACTGGGCGTTGGTGGCCGTTACGTGGGCAACACCCAGTCGCTGGGCTACGGCGGTTTCATCCGCACGCCCAGCTACACGCTGGTGGACGCGCTGGCCGAAGTGCAGGTCACCGACTGGACGATGGCGCTGAACATCACCAACCTGGGCGACAAGAAGTACTTCGCTCCGTGCCGAAATTTCGGTGACTGCTTCACCGGCAACCCGCGCACGGTGACCGGAACGATTTCGTACCGGTTCTGACGGTGTGCCGGGCGTGGCCCGGCACTACCGTGTCCGTACCCTCTCCAGCCGCCGCCAGAGAATTCAATGCAACGTTCCACCATCAAAGCCTGGTTCCTGGTCCACAAGTGGACCAGCCTGGTCTGCACCCTGTTCCTGCTGCTGTTGTGCGTGACCGGTCTGCCGCTGGTGTTCGGCGAGGAAATCGCCCACCTCAGCGAACCGCACGTGGACAACCCGCAGCCGCAGGCCGCGCATCGCAACCTGGATGAACAGGTGCGCACCGCCGTGGCGCAGTACCCGGGCAACGTGCCGCTGTTCGTGGGTTGGGATTGGGACGGCCACACGGTGTACGTCAACACCGGCACCGAGCCGGCCACGCCGCCGCCGCAGATGAAGACCGCACTGCTCGATGCCAGCAGCGGTGAGGTGTTGCCCGCGCCGCAGTTCAACGAAGGGGTGATGTACTTCCTGTACCGGCTGCACACCGACCTGTTCCTCGGCCTGCCCGGCATGCTGTTCATGGGCGCGATGGGCCTGCTGTTCGCCGTGGCGATCATCTCCGGCCTGGTGCTGTACGGCCCCTTCATGCGCCGCCAGCGTTTCGGCACCCTGCGCACCGGGCGCAGCCGCCGGCTGGCCTGGCTGGACCTGCACAACGTGATCGGCGTGGTCACCCTGGGCTGGGCGTTGGTGGTGGGCATCACCGGCGCCATCAACACGATCGCGAAGCCACTGGAAACCGCCTGGCAGAGCCAGCAGCTGGGCGAGTTCGCCGCGCGTTACGCAGACAAGCCGCGCCCGACCACGCTGGCCTCGCTGCAGGCCGCCGTAGACACCGCACGCGCTGCCGAGCCCGGCATGCGGCCTGCCTTCGTCAGCTTCCCGGGTACCGGCTACAGCGGCGACCATCACTATGGCGTGTTCATGCAGGGCAACACCCCGCTCACCGAACGCCTGTACCGCCCGGTGCTGATCGATGCGGCCACCGGTGAACTCACCGCCCAGCCGCAGCTGCCCACCTACATGAGCGTGCTGCTGCTCAGCCAGCCACTGCACTTCGGCGACTACGGCAAGCTGCCGCTGAAGATCCTGTGGGCGCTGCTGGACCTGCTCACCATCGCGGTACTGGTCAGCGGCCTGTACCTGTGGTTCAAGCGCGGCAGTACCGAAGCGCGGGTAACCGAGATCGAGCGCGCTGAAAAAACCGGGGGTGCTGCATGAGCCGGACGCCTGCGCCCAATGGAAGCCCGTTCACGGCGCCCGCGTGGATCGCCGCGGCAAGCCTTCTGGGTCTGGTCAGCGCGCTGGTTGGCGATGGCGTGTTCGACGTGGTGTCATGGGTGGTCTTTGCCGCATTGATCGGCCTGGTAGTGCGCGCCTGGGTGAAACGCACCCGGTGACGGGGTGATCCGGGCTCGCGGTGCCGACCAACGGTCGGCACTACCGGTCGGCATTGCCCGGTCGGCCCCCGGCCCCGTGGCGGGCGAAGTTGAGTGCCGCCGGCGATGCTTCATCTGCGCGCAGGCACAGCTGCAGCTCGAACGTGGCCTCGCCCCCCGCCAACGGGTGATAGGCGACTTCCGCACTGCGGAACCCGGCCATGCTGGCGGGCACCACCGAGATGCCCGCCTCCACCGCCACCAGTGACAGCACCGCGTGCATGCCGTGCGCTTCCTGAACCACCCGCGGTGTGAATCCTGCGGCCGCGCACAGGCGCACGACCTGCGAATGGAAGCCCCTGCCCTCGCGCGCCGGCCACAGCACGAACGGTTCGTCGGCCAGCATCGCCACCGTGAGATGCGCCTGCTCTGCGAGCGGGTGCGCGCGCGGCAGCGCGATCGCCAGCCGGTCGCTGTCGAATGCCTGCAGCCGCATGTCGTCGGCTTCGAACACCGGTGGAATCACCACGCCCACGTCGATCCGCTGTTCGCGCAGCATCTGGATCTGGCGTGCGGAGGTAGCTTCGATCAACTCCAGGCGAACGTCCGGGCTGCTCTGGCGGAAGCTGCGGATCACCCCGGGCAGCCGCCCGTACAGCGCGCTGCCCACATAGCCCAGCCGCACGGTACCGGTGCGCCCTGCAGCCGCATCGCGAGTGGCGACCAGCGCATGGTCGGCCTGCTGCAGCAGCAGGCGTGCCTCGGCCAGCAGCACCGCCCCTGCGGCGGTGAGCCCAAGGGTACGGTTGCCGCGCTGAATGAGCTCGCTGCCGATCTCGTCTTCGAGCTTGCGGATGGCCGCTGTCAGCGGTGGCTGCGACATGTGCAGGCGCGCGGCAGCGCGGTGGAAGTGCAGCTCTTCAGCAACAGCAACGAACTGGCGAAGCAGGCGGAGATCAACCATGGGCATGCATGCGCTGGACGGAAACCCCGCCAGTATGCCGTGCCGCTGACTACCTGCGTGGTTCCACCGTGGGCTGCGCGATGCGCGACCATTGCGCGGCGATGTCTTCGATGCTGTCGGCGGACGTGGCGCGCAGGTCCCGCGGGTAGGCCACATCGTCGGCCTCTACGCTGCGGGTTGCGTGGAACTGGCCGTTGCTGGCACGCAGGATCCAGCCGCCATCGCGGCAGGCCGTTGATGCAAGGAAGGCAACGCCCGGCGCCACGGCATCCGGGTGCAGCTCATCGGGCTCGCCCTCCACGCCCCACATGCGTGTCTTGGCCACCGGCGAGATGGCGTTGACCAGGATGTTGTGCGGTGCGCCTTCAGCGGCCAGCACGTTGACGATACCCACCGCTGCCATCTTCGCAGCCGCATACGCAGCCAGGCCCTTCTGCACGTACTGCGGATACAGCGCGCGGTCGGAGGTGGTCAGCACGATGCGGCCATGGTGGCGTGCCTGCATCGACGGCCACGCCGCCTCGGCCAGCCACAGCGGCGCCTTGGCCGCGATGGTCATCATGCGGTCGAAGCGGTCTTCCTCCAGCGCATCGATCTGCTGGTACTCCACCCACCCCGCGTTGTGGATGATGAAGTCGATCCGGCCATAACGTGCGACGATGTCGGCGACCAGCGAGCGGCAACCGTCGCGCTGATCGATCGCCGCGTGCGCGGCATGCACTTGCAGCCCGGTACCGCGCAGCAGCGCCACCGTCGCATCGATCCGCCCCGGGTCCTGCCCGCTTCCATCCAGCCCGGCGCCCACGTCATGCATGACAACCCGCGCACCGCGCGAGGCCAGCAGCCGGCTGTAGGCCAGGCCCAGTCCACTGGCTGCACCGGTGACCAGCCCAACCTGCCCTTCAAATGTAACTTCGTCGTGCGTCTGCATCCGCACAGGATCGTGCTGACAGCACACCCAGCGCCAATACCACCTGCAGCAGTCCACGATACAAACCGCGTATCGCCCTTTAGCGAATCACCGCAACGGCTCCACCACGACGGCAGTGCCATAGCACAGCACCTCGGTCAGCCCGGTCATGATGTCGGTCGCGTCGTAGCGCATGCCGATGATCGCGTTGGCCCCCAGCATCCGTGCATGCTTGGCCATATCGCGATAGGTCTCCTCGCGCGCCTGCTCGCACAGCTCGGTATAGATGGTGATGTTGCCGCCGAACAAGGTCTGGATACCGCCCAGGAAGTTGCCGACGATGGAGCGCGAGCGCACGGTGATGCCGCGCACCACTCCCAGGTTGCGCGTGATCCGGAACCCGGGCAACTCGAATGCGGTGGTCACCATCGAATCATCAAGACGCGGCCCGGTCGGCGGGCGTGCGGCGCTGTTGTAGGGGTCTGCCATGGTTGCCTCGTTGCCCGGGGGGTCTGCCCGGATGGTGGGAAGGTCAATGCGCCTGTGGTCGTCGCGGCCTGAGTATCCAGAGTAAGCATGTCTGAACCAATACCGCCAACAAAAGTGCGCAATACACCGCCACTGTAAGAAGCCGCCGCGATCAAGCACCTCGCAACTGTATGGCGCTGTGTGCTCACGCCCGCACCCTGTAACGACCCGTGGTCGCCGGCTTCTCCACCCGCGCGTCGGTGTCGAGTTCCTGGAAACCGGCTGCCAGCAGCCCGGGCATCATTTCCGCCAGCCAGTCGATGAACACCCGCAGGCGGTGGGTCACGTGCCGGTTATGCGGATACACAACGTGGAACGGATACAGCGCCGGCCGCCAGGCCCGCAGCACTTCCACCAGTGCACCGCTGGCCAGTGCAGGCGCGGCGGCATAGCTGAAGGTCTGGACCAGCCCCAAGCCCGCAATCGCCGCGGCCAGGTGGGCGTTGCTTTCATTGATGCCAAGACGGTGCCCGCCCTTGATCTCCACACTTCCCGCATCACCCCGGAAGCGGAACGGCACGGCGCGCCCGGTGGAGCTGAGCACGTAGCTCACCAGCCGGTGCCCGTTGCGAAGTTCTTCGGGGTAGGCCGGAACGCCATGCGCTTTCAGGTAGCCCGGGCTGGCGCAGGTGATCAAGGTGGCATCGCCAACATGGCGCGCAACCAGCGATGAATCGTCCAATGGCCCGCCGCGGATCACGCAGTCGGCGTTCTCACCAATCAGGTTCACCGGCCGGTCGGAGACGCCCAGCTCGATGCGGATATCCGGGTACCGCGCCATGAACGCCGGCAGCGCGGGCACCAGCACGTCGCGTGCGGTCGACCCGCCAACGTCCACGCGCAACAGTCCCCGCGGCGTGCCCCGCGCGGCACTGAACGACGCATCGATATCCTCCAGGTCACGCAGCAGACGACCTGCCTTCTCGTAGTAGTCCTGGCCCTCGGCCGTGACCGATACCCGCCGCGTGGTCCGCTGCAGCAGGCGTACGCCCAGATGCGCTTCCAGCTCGCGCACCAGCTTGCTGAGGGTGGCGGTGGGCATGTCGAGGGACTCGGCGGCGCGGATGAAGCTGCCCGCTTCGACGACCCGGGCAAAGGCACGGATGGCGGAAAGTTGGTTCATTCGCCCATTATGCACTTACATGCATAGTGATTATCATTAATCCATCTTTATCCACCAATCGGCCAAGCCTATCGTTCTCCCAACAGCGGCGGGAATCCTCCCGCTCGTCCAACGGAGAACATCATGAGCACCGCCTTCCTTACCGGTAAGATCGCCCTCGTCACCGGCGGCACCTCGGGCATCGGCCTGGCCAGCGCCCGCCACCTCGCGTCGCTGGGCGCCACTGTCTTCATCACCGGCCGGCGCCAGGCCGAACTGGACGCGGCCGTCGCCGCGATCGGTCCGGCCGCCACTGGGATTCGCGCTGATGCGGCGCTTCCCACCGACCTGGACACGGTCTACGCCCGGATCGCCACGCAGGCTGGCAGGCTGGATATCCTGCACGCCAACGCCGGTGGCGGCGACATGCTGCCGCTGGGCGCGATTACCGAAGAGCACTTCGACCGCATCTTCGCCACCAACGTCCGCGGCGTCCTGTTCACCGTGCAGAAGGCGCTGCCGCTGCTGGTCGATGGGGCATCGATCATCCTCACCGGCTCCACCGTGTCCATCCAGGGCACGGCCAACTTCAGCGTGTACAGCGCCAGCAAGGCAGCAGTGCGCAACTTCGCCCGTTCCTGGGCGCTGGATCTCAAGGAGCGCGGCATCCGGGTCAACGTGGTCAGCCCGGGGCCGATCCGCACCCCCGGACTCGGCGATCTGGTGCCCGACGACGCCCGTCAGGGTCTATTCGACCACCTGGCAGCGCAGGTTCCCCTGGGACGACTGGGCGAACCGCAGGAAGTGGCCAACGCCGTGGCATTCCTGGCCTCTGACCAGGCGAGCTTCGTCAACGGCATCGAGCTGTTCGTGGACGGCGGCATGGCGCAGGTCTGATCCTGTGCGGCTGCAAGCTCGGCATCGCGCGCGGTCGGGTCAGCGCTCGCGCAGCGATTCAGTGGTGTGTTGCTGCAACGGGCTGAGCAGATAATCCCGGCACCCCGGGCACGGATTCGAAACGAAGCGGTTGGCCGCTGCCTATCGCCTCGGCCAGTGCGCGTTGGCCAGCGCCTCGGTGGCTCTACTCCGGTGTCCCACGTTCGACCGCTTCCATTGCATCGGCGAATTTCGCCATCAGCCGCACCAGGTCCGATACCTCCTGCGGCTCCCATGATTCGAAGATGACCCTGCCCATCCGCTCGCGCGCGGCGTCCAAGCGGTCAGTCATCTCCTTGCCCTTGGGCGCAATGGTGGCCTCGCGGATCCGGCGGTCCTGCGGATTGCCCTGGCGGGTGATCAGTTCCATGGTTGCCAGCTTGGCCACCTGCCGGCTGATGGTCGTGTAGTCGCGACCCAACCGGTCAGCCAATTCGACCACCCCGATCGGCCCGACCCGCTCGATCACCACCAGCAGCCGGAACAGAGCCTGGTCCAGCTTTACCCCCGCTTCCTGCAGGAGTCGCTCGTCGTTGCGCGGGCGGTTCATCACGCTGACAAGGCTGACCATGGACAGGTGCAGCGACTTCAGCTCGGCCGAAATATGTGTATCTTGCACTCTCTTTTTCGCAGGCATAGCATCCCCTCCAGATACGTGCATATTACACATACCTGGAGAAAACGATGGGTAACACCCCTGATGTTGTGATCTGTGGCGCCGGTGCCGCTGGTTTGACCCTGGCCATTGAACTGGCCCGGCGTGGCGTGTCCTTCAGGCTGCTGGAGCGGTGCGACCAGCCGTTCCATGGCTCGCGCGGCAAGGGCATCCAGCCCCGCAGCCAGGAGATGTTCGAGGACATGGGCATCCTCAACCGTTTGTTCGCTACCGGCGGGCCGTACCCCCTTTCGCGTACCCACAATGCCGATGGCAGCAGCACCGACAGCGCGGTGCTGGAAGCTGCGCTGGCTACCCCCGCCGAGCCTTATCGCCAGCCGCTCATGGTGCCGCAGTTCCTCACCGAAGCCGTCATGCGCGAGCGCTTGGCCGAACTGGGCCATGCCGTGCAATTCAGCCACACGTTGCTCGGCTTCGATCAGGATGGCGAAGGTGTCCACGTCCGCATCGCCACGCCCAGCGGCGAGCAGACGATCAGAACCCGTTACCTGATCGGCGCCGACGGCGGCCGCAGCTTCGTGCGCCAGTCATTGGCGATTCCTTTCCCGGGCCAGACCCTGGGCGTTCGCGCCGTCGTCGCCGATATCGTGCTGCAGGGTCTGTCCCGCGATGCGTGGCACAACTTCAACGAGCACGACATGGCACGCCGCATCTCGCTGTGCCCGCTCATGGGCACGGACCTGTTCCAGTTGCAGGCACCGGTGCCGCTGGAGGGCGCGGTGGACCTGTCCGTTGAGGGCCTGTCCGCGATGATGCACGCGCGGACAGGGCGCGATGACATCACGGTCGAAGGCGTCTCGTGGGCTTCCGCGTACCAGATGAACGCACGCCTGGCAGATCGGTATCGCGTGGGCCGGGTGTTCCTGGTGGGCGATGCGGCGCATACCCATCCCCCTACCGGCGGCCAGGGACTGAACACCAGCGCGCAGGATGCATACAACCTGGGCTGGAAGCTGGCGTCCGTATTGGAAGGCGCGCCAGAGGTACTGCTCGATACTTACGAAGAAGAACGCAGGCCCGTTGCGGCGGCAATGCTCGGTCTTGCTACCAGGCTTCTCGAGCACGCCCAGCGCGGCGACAACCGGCGTGGTCGTGAGGTGCAGCAGCTCGACCTGGGGTATCGGGCGTCTTCGCTTACGCTGCCGGCCGAATCGCGCGAGGGGCGCATCGAGCCCGGCGACCGCGCGCCTGATGCACCGCTGCAGGGCGCGGGCGGGCAACCCATCCGATTGTTCGAGGTACTCCGCGGTATCCATTGGACGCTGCTGGGCCATGCGGCCGACCGAATCGCTGAGCCGCCGCGCGCCGGCCTGCACGTACACCTCATTGGGCCGAAGGGCGACCTGCGCGACGGCGATGAGCATTTCCAGCGCGCGTACGGACTTGGGCCGGACGAGTGGGTGCTGGTGCGCCCCGACGGCTATGTTGCCGCTGTTGCGGACGGCGGGCGACTTGCCGATCTGGTGTCACATCACGCGGCGTGTTCGCCCTGATTACTTCGCCGCCGGTGCCGTGGAGGCCGCTCTGGGCTTGGAGTACCAGAGCGCATTGACGATGATCCAGCGCTCTCCGAAACGGCCCATGTGGAAGTAGTCCACGAACCAGGGCGTCTCCAGCCGCACCGAGGCCGCGTTGCCGGTAACGTCCAGCACGCGGCAGGTACGGTCCCACTTTGCCTTGGGCGTCTTCAGCGCGCCCTGGCGGGTCAGGCCCACCAGCTCTTCCTTGCTCATGCGGCGCAGGCCAAGCCGCTCGTCCGGGGTTTCGCCCAGCACCATCCGCTTGGCCAGGTCTGGATGCAATGACCGCGCTACCCGCTGGGGATCGGCTTCCAGCTGGCCATCCACATAGTCAAAGCAGGTCGCCTCGATAGCGGCTACGGTGGCGGCATCAGGTGCCGCCGGGGTATTTGCGGTGGCGGCAGCGGCAAACAGCAGGGCAAGTGCGGGCATGAACTACCTCAGGAAGGTATGTAATCGTGCTTCAGCGGATCGCGTTCTCTCCTCCGGAACGCTTCCAACATGACGAGGGGCAACAGCCAGCTTGCCCACAGCAGGCACGAGATGAGCGCTCCGCTTGGCGCCAGGCCTGAAGCAATGGCTACCGGCAACATCAAACGAAACAGGACAGGCGCCAAGGTCACCGCGTAGTTGCGGATCATCCACGTCCTGTGCCGCTCCACACGTCTGCGGCGGATTGCACTCATGGCCAACAGCGCCGTGGTCAACCACGCCAGGGCGGTACCGGCAAAACCAATCTTGATGGAATGCGGAGCCGGGGTGGTGGCGATCAATCCGGCCGCTGCTGCGCTGGCCGTGAGGACTCCACCGAAGTAGAGATACCCAACCCGCCGATGCAGTGCGGGACGCTCCCACCACCAGCGTGCCAACAGCTGGATCGGCCCGGTCACGATGGCCACCACGCCGCCAGCCAGGTGCAGCCACAGCCAGCCATGGCGATCCACGAAGCGGCCGTACGCGGGGCTGTCCAGAAGCCCGTACTTTGCATACGCCGCCATCAGGAATTCGGCCGATACCACCACGATGATCAGCCAGGTGACGACCACGAATGCGGCTTTCAACACTGTGTCCCGGCGCGATGGCATCAGCGTCTCTTCCGGTTGAGCTACTGTCGAGCCGCCAATCTAGCCAACTCCGACAACCCGTTCAATCCATGCAAGGCGATGGGCATCGGCGGTGTCCCTTCGCACCGCTGCCAGCCCGTCGGCCCGGCCAAAGGCATGCAGCAGCAGCGGTCCAAGGTCGACCAGGGGCGATTTCGCCAGCCCCATCTCGTGCAGCAGGGCGAACGAACGCCCCTCGAACTCGCCGAGCAGCTCGGAGCCGTAGCGCGCCGCGTGGCTGATACCCGACAGATACAGGGCCTTGAACACTTCCTGCTCCGGCCACTGCAGTGCCATCCGCAGCGGCCATTCGATCAGGTTGCGCTCGCCCCACAGATCCTGCTTCCGCGTGACCTCGTTGGCGACCAGGGACAGCGTCAGTGACTGCGCAAGCGCGCCCAGATATGGCTGCATCTGTTCCGCCGTGGGCCGCGTGTAGATCGCATCGTGCGGCGCGCTCTGTACGCCGCCCAGGCGTGCAAGCACCCGGCCTTCCAGCTCCAGTATCGCGGCCTCCAACCCTGCCCTGTCCGACGACACCGCTTCGCGCCCGATCAATGCCACGCGGGCGGTATCCCAGATGCCAAGATCGACCGTCCAGAGGTTCCCTGCCTCACCAATGGAACCGAGTACCAGCAGATCCGTACTGGACGCGAACCCCGCCGCGGTTTCGCGTTCGCCGGCCTCGTCCTGCGCACCGAACAGCACCGGCCCGCCACCCCTGACCACTGCGGCCAGGCAGTGGGCGTGCAGGGATGTCCACTCGTAGGCGCTTTCCGCCAGGTACAGCGGAATGGCGCGACTCAGGCGCCCCAGTTCATCTTCCCGTTGTTGTTCCGCGCGCTCTTCGCCGCTCATGACCTTGCCCAGCATCAGGAACGTCACCTTGCGCGCACTGTCGGGCTTGTTCGCAAACAGCCACTGCGGCTCGCGCAGGCCGTAACGCCAGATCGGAAGTTCGAACGGCATGTTCGCGATCTGCAGTTCTTCCGTGTCGATCGGCCGCGATGATGCACCCGCTTCCCGGCGCGCCTCGTACTGGCTGGCCATTGCATCCAGATGCTGCTTGAACGGCGGAATGTTGAGCGCGTACAGGCGATGCAGCAGCGCCTCGCCCTCGTCCAGGCGATCAAGATGGAGATAGGCCTGGACCAGGTTCATCCCGACCTGCGGCCCATGCGTTTCCGGGTCGTAGGACGGCCCGATGAGGTCCACCAGTTCGACAATCCTGCCGGCATTGCCGAGGTCGCCTGAAATGACCAACAACACATCGGTGCTGTGCGCTGCCTGGGCGAGAACGCTGCGGAACTTGTCCAGCGCTGCCGGGACATCCTGTTTCGCAAGGCTTTCCCGCCCCAGATAGAGGCTGGCGCGCCAGCTGCCCGGCAGGGCCGCTGCCTGTTCCAGTGCTGCCCGGTAGGCGGGCTCACCGCCGCGCTCGCGCTGCCGTGCAAGCCACCAGCCCAGGCCGTTGTCCTGGTTCGGGTCCAGTTGCAGCGCCTTCCACAACGTTGCATCGGCCTGATGCTCGTCGCCACGGCCTGCCTGCACCTTCGCGAGGTTGGCAAGGAGCGTTGCGGTCTCACCGATCCTGCCGATTGCATCGCGCAGCACCTGCCCGGCCTGCTCGAAGCGTTCCTGCTGCATCAGCACGATCGCGCGGATGACATGTGCCCGTTCAACGATGGGGTCGATCTCCAGCATCCGCTGGGACGCAGGATCAACCTCGGCGGCGAACCCGTCGTCCAGCGCATTGAGGATGAGTTGGTAAAGCTCGTTGGGCTGGTCCCACATCGCCTTGATCTGGGGCAACAGCATGTTGTCGCGCCAGTCGGCCCGGGTGACCTGCAGTTCCCGGCCGTGAGCGTCGTACACGGTGATGAGCTGGGCTTGCGCTGCCTCCGCCGGAGGCGCTGCAGGCTGGGACACGGCTAGCGGTGGTTTGGCGCTGGCGGGCTTGCCGGTCAGGCTCTGCATCAAACGCTTGAACATCGTTCCTCCATGGGCTGGGCGCAGGCCATTCTGCACCAATCCTGTGGCGGCTGAACCGTTAAGCATCTCCCCTGGTCGCGCGGTGTGCGGCTCTGGATGGATCCCAACACGGCACGATTCGTGTGACCATTACTGGCCTGAAGACCTGCTTGAACCCCATGCGCCAACTGTCCGACCCCGCCCTGCTCCGCGATATCGCCGAGATCGGCCGCATCGCGGCTGTGCCACGCATCCTGGAAACGGTGGCCCACATCACCGGCTGCCGGTTCACGGCCATTGCCCGGGTGACCGATACCACCTGGACGGCGTGCGCCACCCACGACACCCTGGGCTTCGGCCTGGTGGCGGGCGGCCAGCTGGTGCTGGAGACCACCATCTGCGATGAGATCCGGCAGTCGCCCAAGCCGGTGGTGTTCGCCCATGCGAGCCTGCACCCGGTCTACTCCACCCACCATACCCCGCGCATCTATGGGCTGGAGAGCTACGCCTCGGTACCGATCCATCGTCCGGATGGCAGCTTCTTCGGCACCCTGTGTGCGATCGATTCGGCGCCTGCCACGTTCGATGAGCTGCATATCCAGCGCTCGATGGAACTGCTGGCCGAGCTGGTCGGCAATTACCTCGATACCGAAGAGCGCCTTGAACAGGCGGCAGTGGCGCTGTCCAATGCGCAGCAGGTGGCTGAGCTGCGCGACCAGTTCATTGCAGTGCTGGGCCACGATCTTCGCAATCCGCTGCAGTCGATCAGCTTCGTGACCGAAGCACTCGAAGCTGCGCCGCATACGGATTACCAGCAGCGCATGTTCGACCACATCACCTCCAGCGTGAATCGCATGGAGGGGCTGGTGAGCGATGTGCTCGACTTCGCGCGTGGCCGCCTGGGTGGCGGCATTCCCGTGGCATTGCGCAGCGCCGACGGCTTGGCGGCCGATCTGCAGCACGTGGTGGACGAGGTGGCGAACGCTACCGGGCGTTCGGATATCGCGGTGCGGATGGAGATCAATGGCGCGGTGGTGTGTGATCCGAACCGGCTGGGGCAATTGCTGGCCAACCTGCTGACCAATGCCGTGCAGCATGGCGATGCCGCTGCGCCGATCGCGCTGGAGGTACAGGCCGCTTCAAGCGGACTGGTATTGACCGTGCGCAACGGCGGGCATATTCCCGCCGAGCGACTGGCGACCATTTTCAGGCCGTTCTCGCGCGAGCAGGCGGAGCTGCCGCGGCCTGGCCTGGGGCTGGGGCTCTACATCGCCGCGGAGATTGCGCGGTCGCATGGGGGCACCCTGGTGGTGGCCTCGGATGAGGCCACCGGTACAGCGTTTACGTTCCGGATGCCGGGTGGCAGCGCCTGATCAGGATTTGATGAAGGCCAGCAGGTCCGGATTGATCACGTCGGCGTGCGTGGTCAGCATGCCGTGCGGGTAGCCCTTGTAGACCTTCAGGGTGCCGTTCTTCACCAGCTTCACCGACAGCAGCGCTGCGTCCGCGATCGGCACCACCTGGTCGTCATCGCCGTGCATGACCAGCGTCGGCACGGTGATCGCCTTCAGGTCTTCGGTCTGGTCGGTTTCGGAGAAGGCCTTGATGCCTTCGTAGTGGGCCTTGGCGCTGCCCATCATGCCCTGGCGCCACCAGTTTTGGATCACGCCCTGCGAGATGGTCGCACCGGGGCGGTTGAAGCCATAGAACGGGCCGGTCGGGAAGTCCACGAACAGCTGCGCACGGTTGGCCGCGACACCGGCACGGATGCCGTCGAACACTTCGATCGGCAGGCCACCGGGGTTGGCCGCCGTCTTCAGCATCAGCGGGGGCACGGCGCTGACCAGCACCGCCTTGGCAACGCGCCCCTGCGGCTGGCCATGCCTGGCCACGTAGCGCGCCACTTCGCCACCCCCGGTGGAATGGCCGATATGCACGGCATTGCGCAGGTCCAGGTGCTCGAACACAGCGGAGGCATCGGCTGCGTAGTGGTCCATGTCATGCCCGTCGCTGACCTGTGCCGAGCGGCCGTGGCCACGGCGGTCATGGGCGATCACGCGGTAGCCCTTCTGCAGGAAGTACAGCATCTGGGTATCCCAGTCGTCCGACGACAGCGGCCAACCGTGGTGGAAGACGATGGGCTGCGCATCGCGCGGGCCCCAGTCCTTGTAGAAGATGCGGACGCCGTCTTTGGTGGTGACGAAATTCTCGGACATGAAAGTGTTCTCCGGAGCGGGGGAAGGGGTGCGCGCCATCGCAAAACCCGGCAGCGCCATGACGGCCAGCGCCGAGGCACCGGCCTGGAGCGCCTGGCGGCGGGTGAGCATCAGCGTTTCCAATACGTTGGGGGGCATCGGTGAATCCTGCGCAGGGGCGGCGACACACATGGGGCCAGATACCGGCAGGTTCACGCTTGTACGCCGTTGCTCTTCATGCCGGTGACGGGACTAGCGGCGCCGGGGTTCCCACGCAAAGGACGCCGGTATCTGCAGGTCGATCTCCGTTCCGCGCCCGGAGCGTCCGCTCAGGATCGTCAAGGTGCCACCGGCGCGCGCCGCGCGCTCGCGCATGCCTTCCAGGCCCCAGTGCCCTGTCATGGCCTCTGCCCCCTGGGGTAACCCGATCCCGTCGTCGCTGATGCGCAGGTGGAAACCCTGGCGCCCATAGCTGACCAGGATCTGCACCTGCGCGGCGCGCGAATGACGGAATGCATTGAGCAGGGCTTCGCGGCCGATCATGTACGCCTCTTCGGCCGCGCAGGTCTGCATGGCGCGCGGCGTGCCTTCCACCACCAGCCGAACGGCGGGGGTTTCAAGGCCATGCGCCTCCTCCGCCACGCCCATCAGCGCAGCGCCAAGATCGCGCGCACGTTCCACATCGCCACGCAGGCCGCGCACGCGCTCACGGCCATCGGCCGCCACCTGCTCGGCCATGGTCATCGCCGCTTCCAGCTCGGCGCGGACCGGATCGGTGGGCGGCAGCTTGCGGCTGGACGCATGCAACCGCAGGATCAGCCCCTGCGTGCTCTGCAGCAGGGTGTCGTGCAGCTCGCGTGCGATCCGCTCGCGCTCGCGGTGACGCTCATCCAGGCGTGTACGGATGCGTGCCGCCAGCTGCCGCAGCCGGCCCAGGTACAGCAGCCACAGCAGGGCCGCACCCGCGATCACGCACAACACGCGGAACCAGGCGGTTTCCCAGTAATGCGGTGCGACGTTGATCACCAGGTGGGCGCCCTGCTCGTTCCAGACCCCATCATTGTTGCTGGCCGCTACCCGGAACACATACTGCCCCGAGGCAGGCGCGTTGTAGAACGCCGAGCGCGCGGTCGAGGCCTCGAACCATTGCGAATCGAAGCCCTCCAGCTGATAACGGAAACGGACCCGCTCGGGAATTGAAAGACTCAGTGCGGTGAAGCGGATGCGCAGGTTCTTCGTTCCTGCCGGCAGCTCGACGGCGCCTGCATTGATCGGTACGTCGGCTCCATCCACCGCCACCGACAGGATCTCCACCGGCGGTGCCACGGGGTTGCGAACGATCTGCGCCGGATCCATCGACACCAGGCCGCTGGTCGTGGAAAACCACAGCCGCCCGTCCTGGGTCCGCGCAGCGGTGGGCAGTGGCCGGAACTGGGCGGCGATGCCGGGCAACGCATCCAGCGCATCGAAGCGCTCGTAACGCGGGGTGCCCTGCGCGTTGAACAGCCCGGCAATGTCGCCGGCGCACACATGCACCACGCCACGTGCACCGTTGAACCACAGGCCGCCGGCAGCATCGGCCACGATGCCACTGATGCCACGCAGGTCTTCGCGCACCGCCGGCAGCACATTGTGCAACCGGCCTTCGGCCACCCGCGCCAAGCCGCGCTCGCCGCCCATCCACATGCCCTGCGCGTCCTCGAACAACGCCGTGACGTTGCCCACGTCCAGCGGTTCGCCCGTCCATGGCGTGGAGAACACTCCGTGGTCGAGCACCGCCACCGCGTTACGGGCAAAGCCCAGCCACAGCCGCCCGCTGGCATCGGTCTGCATCACCAGGGGCGAACCGCCCGTGGGCAATCCGGGCCTGTCCTGGAAGTGTGCCCACTGCCCGTCCTTGAACCGGTACACACCCGGCGTGTTCAAGGACACCCACAGCGCGCCGTCCGGGGTGGTCGCGATGGCCTGCACACCCGAGCGCGTCGCCACCGGCAGTCCGGATACCTTCGAGAACCGCTCGCCGTCACGGCGCCACACCCCGTCTGGCCCGGCCAACCACGTGGTGCCGGCGGCATCGCGGTGCATGGCGGTGATTCCCGCCGGCAGCGCCAGCGTCTGGCGTGCGGCCATGTCCAAGCGCTGCAACGGGTGGTTGCGGGTGCCCACCAGCAGCGCGTTGCCGTCCGCGACCATGGCGAACTCCTGCGCACCTTCCGGCATCGGCACCTGCACCAGATTGGCATGGCGGAAGCGATCCAGCCCGCGACTTCCGCCCACCCACACATTGCCCTCGCGATCCTCCAGCAAGGGCTGCGCGTAATCGGAGCTGAGCCCGTCCACCCGGCGGAAGCGTTCCACCTCCGCCTGGTTGCGTTGCGGTGAGCGGCGAACCAGCCCGGTCCCCAGCGTGGTCGCCCACAGCACGCCGTCGCGGTCGAACAGCAGCCCGGCCGATTCCACGGCATCGCCCTGGCCGGACAGCGGGCGCACACCGCCGTCTGCTTCGGCCACCCAGATGGCTCCGTCCGGCGCCTGGGCAATCTGGCTTACCCGGCCCACACGCGCCGGCACCCGTTCGAATGCGCTTGCCCCGCGCCTCAACACCACCATGCCGGCCTCGGTGGCGATCCACAGCGTGCCCTCGCGATCGGTGAACAACGTGCGCGCCTGTCGTCCCGGATAGCCCATCGCCTGCGTGGGCCGCACCCAGCGCTGGCCCTGCAGGAAGAGCGGGCCGGTAAAGGTGGCGGCCCATAAGCGGCCCCTGCCGTCTTCGGCGAAACGGAACACGGTGCTGGTCGGCAGGCCCGCCGCTGAACCGTAGTGACGCACGCCCGTGCGCTCGACCCGGCTCACCCCGCCATAGCGGAAGCCCACCCACAACCCGCCATCATGGGCGGCGTACAGGGCCGACACACTGGTCGCGGGAAAGGCGTCATCGCCGGGCGGCACGAAGCGCGTGAAGCGCACGCCATCGAACCGGTACAGGCCAATCTCCGTACCCAGCCAGAGATAGCCATCCGCCGTCTGTGCCAGCGCGGTCACCTGCCCCGGTGCGCCCTGGTTGACCGTCCACGCGGTGTGGTGGAACTGCCCCACCGCCCGCGCCGGGTCCAACGCCGCAGCATGGCCGCCCAGCAGCAGCAGGCATGCGCAGGCGATGGCCCGGAATGTGATCGTCATGGTCAGCCCCTGCGCGTCGGGGCCATCATACAAAAACACCTACCGGCAAGGCGCACCGTCGCACGGCTGGCACCCCGACGGCACGGCAGCGCGCACGTAGGCGGTGGGCGTGCAGCCCAGGCTGCGGCGGAACCAGCGCACGAAGTGGCTCTGGTCGTAGAAACCCAGCGCGCTGGCAACCTGGCAGACGCGCTGCCCCTCGGTGCGCAGCAGGTGCCGGGCGCGCTCGATGCGCCGCATGCGCAGGTATTCCATCGGGCTCAGCCCGGTCTGCTCGCGGAACGTACGGGCAAAGTGGAAACGGCTCATGCACGCCGCCCCGGCAATTTCGCTGAGCTGCAGGGGTTCGGACAGGTTGGCCTCGATGTAGTCGACCGCCCGCCCCACCGCGCGCGAAGGTGCGCCGGGCAAGGGTTCCACGGCGGATGCCGGATGGTTGGCATGCATTGGCTCGGACCTCGCGAAATCCACCCGTGCATGCTGTGCCTCCAGCGCGCCCTGCCCAAGCCCCGATTGGCTGGGCGCACGACTACTCTTTCGGGTGAGTGCCCGTGTGGTCGTCGCTGCCGCGCCGCGACGCCGGCCGCTCCAGCACCCGTCGACCGAACAGCACCGCATCCACCGAATACGCGCCCGGACCCAGCAACAGCAGCGCCAGCAGCAGTCCGGCCAACGGCCAGCCGTCCAGCGCGGCATCCACCCCGGCCAGGACCAGCGCCACTCCTATCCCCAACGGAAGCAGTCCGCCGAACGCGATCAGGGCGGCGGCGAGCCACGCCCACGCGATCAGGTCGGGCGGGGGCAGCGCCCCGCGCAGGCCCCACGGGCCTACCAGCATCAACGACAGCACCACGCGAAACAACAGCAGGCCCACGCCGGGCATGCGGTCGGGAAAGGTTGCGTACAACAGCTGCACCGGGGCGCCTCCAGCGTCGATCTGGCTGACGCCATTGGGGACCCATCGGCGCCGGCGCGCATGCCTCGAAAGAGTAATACGCCCCTCCCCCGCGGGTGGCCCCGGATCACGCTCAGCGCGCGTAGGTCCGCCAGTAGAGAACGCGGTCGCCGTCCCTGTTGGTGGCAATGAATACCGCCTTGTCGTATTCGGTATCGCATTGCAGGAACCGGTAAGAGCGTGCGAGCACGCGATCGCCGGGCCACCACAAGCGGTTGAAGGCTGCGGGCGCCGTCTGCGCATGGGCCACCGGTCGGCAATCCGGCGGGAGATTCAACCCGGTGCCCGGCGGCATGAAGAACGAAAGCTGGCTCGTATTCGAATCGAGGTCGTGCACCTCACGTAGGTTCGTCGCATCGCGGGGAACCCATGCGGGAACCCATCCCTTCCCGA
The DNA here is from genome assembly GCF_050031795.1 of Stenotrophomonas sp. SrG. Taxonomy (NCBI): domain Bacteria; kingdom Pseudomonadati; phylum Pseudomonadota; class Gammaproteobacteria; order Lysobacterales; family Lysobacteraceae; genus Stenotrophomonas; species Stenotrophomonas sp. SrG. Next base: position 81,600 of record NZ_JBNBBE010000002.1, on the reverse strand, counting down.
CCATCCCGGCCTTATCCGCCTCTTCCAGGGTGTCGTACGCACTATCGATCACCAGGCTGCAGCCCGCCACCATCAAACAGAGCATCAGCAGCGTGACAAGTCTCACGATATTCCTTCCTTGAATGGATGGCGGGGCGCCGAAGCGGGTTGATCACACCGGCATTTGTTATCTTGCCCGCCGACAACCCTCCTTTCTGGAATCATATGCCCCGCAAGCCATCCGCATCCCTCTCTCCGCAGGCCCTGCTGCGGGCAGCTACCAAGGAGGCGTATGAGCGCGTCACCCTGCTGCTGACCACCAGCTTCGACGATTTCAGCCCGGAACAGCAGCGCCGGCTGCGCGCCCTGCTGGGCAGCGAGGGCGCGGCCAGCCCGGCCAAGCGGGCCAAACCCGCCAAGGCAGAACGCAAGGAACTGCCGCCGCGTTACTGGCTGCCGCATACCCAGAAAACCTGGTCCGGTCGTGGGCGCGTGCCGAACACCTTCCTCGCCTGGGAGGGCACCGTGGCCCATACCGAGTGGAAGAAGCACCACCCCGATGAGCGCTTCCCGGCTTATCCGGGCTGAACACGAAGATGAGCGGTGACATGAAGATGCGCAGGGCCGTGGGAACGCACGGCACCCTGCATCGCATCGAGGGCCTGCAGAAGCGACACGATACACAGCAGTCCCTGCCTACCCTGCTTTGCGACAGCGAAGGGTGCGGCGCCCCGGTCAGGTTCGTGGCGGCGGACCCTTCCTATATCGCCCTCGCCAAGGGCGCCGAGCACCAGCCGGGCTGCCGGTACAACGCCCCCGGCCGCTTGCAGGCCATTCTGGCCGCCGGTTCGGATCCTGAGTTCCTGCCTGCACTGGAGGACGGCCGGCACGAGCTGCGCCTGCTGTTGCTGCAGCAGGCGCTGAAGCGCGGCGGCATCGAGCAGCACACCCTCGACGGCTATCTGGGCACCCTTGCCGACCTGCTGGTGCTGCGCGCGATGTGTGAAAGCGATGACCTCGTGGCCTCGCAGGTCACCCTGCGCCTGGGCAAGAAACGCGTGGACTGGGAAAATTTCTACTACGACCAGGAACGCTATAACCAGGCATGGGAGCGTATTGGCGCCGGGACTACCGACTTGCCCATGGCGCTGGTCGGCACGGTCAGGTCGCACCGCTCGCCGCAGCCGGGTTCGCTGTTCCTCAACTGCGCGCCGAAGTACCAGCACACCGGCGTGGCTGATCGCCGTGATTTCTACGAAGTCAGCGTTGGACATGCCGACGCTGCCTGGCTGAAATCCTTCCCGGTGGGCGCGGAGATCGTGATGTTCGGGCTGTGGCGCCAGGGCCGAAGCAGCGCGTCGTCCCGGCCACACCCCACCGACCCGCGCCGGACCATCACCAACGTCACCCACAAGCTTGCACTATGGCCAAGCTTCAAGCGGCAACTGGCCTTGGTTGAATGAACTGGAGAACGAACAGCATGCGCCGACCCACCCCGTCATCCCTGCTGTTCACGGCCTTGTCCTGCGCCTCGATCACCGCCTGTGCGGCGCCACCGCCGCCGGCCACCACGCTGTTCACCGACGTCACCGCCACCCATGTGCCGGCCGATGCCGAGCTGCACGCCTTGGATGCGGCGCTGCTGGATGTCGACAGTGACGGCGACCTGGATGTCGCGGTGGCGGTGGAGAACGGCGCCAACCGGCTGTACCTCAACGATGGCACCGGCAAGCTCAGCCACACGCCCGGTGCGTTCGGTTCCATCGCCGGCGACAACGAGCATGTGCGCGTGGCCGACTTCAATGGCGACGGCCACCTGGATGTGGTGTTCGTGGCCGAAGATACCGAGCAGCACAACCTGTTCCTGGGCGACGGCAAGGGTGGCTTTACCCGGGCCAGCGAGCGCCTGCCCGCCACCAGCCAGGCCAACGCAGTGGCGGTCGGCGATGTGAATGGCGACGGCCTGCCCGACATCGTGGTGGGCAACACCACCGAGGGAAAGGAGGGCGTGGCGCAGCCCTTCCTCTGGCTCAATGACCGTGCACGCCCCGGGTGGTTCATCGATGCCAGCACCTCGCACCTGCCCCCCATCGACGTGCAGGCACAGGGCATCGTGCTGGCCGATCTGGATGGCGATGGCGACCTGGACATGGTCATTGCCAGCCAGGATCCGAGCAACCGGCTGCTGTTGAACGATGGCGGCGGGCACTTCACCGATGCCACCGACCGGTTGGGCCCACAGATCCCGACCGAGACCCGCGAAGTGCATGCCCTGGATGCCAACGGCGATGGCCGGCTGGACCTGGTGTTCTTCAACCTCACAAGCAACAACCGGGACTGGGACAAGGACCCGCAGACGCGGTTGCTGATCAACCAAGGCAACGCGCGCTTCAAGGACGAAACCCGTACCCGCCTGCCCACCCACCGCTTCTCAAGCTGGGGCGGCACCGTGGTGGACTTCAACCACGATGGTCATCCCGACCTGGTGGTCAGCGCCATCGACGTGCCCGGCTTCGTGCCGCTGCAGGTACGTGCGTGGCAGAACGATGGGAAGGGCAACTTCAGCGACGTCACGGCCTCGGTGATTCCAGCCGCCACTGTGGGCCGCAGCTGGAGCATGGCGCGCGGCGACCTGGATGGCGATGGCAACCCTGACCTGTTCATTGGTGGCTGGCAATCCCAGGCGCGGCTGCTGCTCAGCCGCCCATAAGCCCTCGACATTCCCACGGCTTTCTTCACAGAACCTGCTCTATATTCCGGACCACGCCGCCGCTCGCTGCGGCTGGAATGGGAGCTTGATATGAAAGCCGCACGTCTGATTGGCATTGCCGCACTTACCGTTGCCGCCTTGGCCGCAGCGCCTGCCTGGGCCGATCCGCCCCACCATGCACGCGGCAACGGCCCGCCCCCGCATGCCGGCGGCCCGGACAAGCGCCACGCACCGCCGCCGGGATGGCAGAAGAAGGCCTGGCACCGCGGCGACCGGCTCAGCTGGTCGGAGGTGGACCGCCGTTACTGGGTTGACGACTACTCGCGTTACGATCTGCGCGAACCTGGCCGCGGCCATCGCTGGGTGCGGCAGTCCGACACCGAGTACCTGCTCGTTGAGATCGCCACTGGCGTGATCATCGATGCCCTGCGCCGCTGACGCGGCGCCCTCTAGAGAAGGCCTGCGGCCGGTGCCCTTCCGGCCGCGTGGCAAGGACCGTTAGCGTTCCGAGTCATCTTCCTGCGCCGTCAACCACTCAAGCACCTCTTGGTGCAGTGCCTCGCTCTCCTGCGGGGTCGCCGTTCCCCACAGGCTGTGCCGCATGCCCGGAATTTCCCGGTAACGGAACACCACGCCCGAGCCCTGCATGAGCTCGGCCAACTTCCGTGCGGACGCCACCGGCACCGACCCGTCGCGTTCGCCGTGCACGACCAATAGCGGCGCCTTGAGGTCGCGCAGCACATTGGCCTCCACCGCATCCAGGCGGCTGGCCCATGTCGCGTAGGTGTTGGATTCCCCCATCCAGTCACGCGTGGGTACCGGCGCGGCGCGGATCTCGTCCATTTCCTTGCGCAGCGGTTCGCGGCACGCAGCAGTGTCCTTAGGCCCGGAGCAGACCATGGCCTCCATGGAATCCGCCATCCGCATTCCACCGCCAACGCCCACCAGCGCCACGGCCTTGGTCTGCGGGTAGTACGCCGCCAGCTGCGCTCCAATGCGTCCCCCATCGGAGAAGCCCCACACCAGCAGCTCCCCGTTCCACCAGCTGGCATGCCGGTTAAGGTGCTGCAGCGCTCGCAGATGGTCAATCACGCGCTGGTCGATGGAATAGTGCTGCCGAAACTCCGCACTGCATTGGAAATCTTGTCCGATTTCGATATTTCCCTCGGCGTTGAGCGCCGGGATGGTTGGGCCCGGCTTCTCGGTCACGGCCAGCGCGAAGGGATGGGCACCGTCACTCTTTTCCAGCAACCAGGCAACGCTCTCGTTGTAGGTGGAGGGGATGCAGAGCGAGCCGTCGATGTAGACCAGCAGTGGCACTTTCCCGGCTGTGGACGGACGCTGCAGATGCACGTCCACCAAAGTTCCATCAACGCGCGGCACCTTCAGACTCTCGGAAAACGCTGCGCTCCCCGCTTCAGCCGGGGAAGAAACCAGCGCTAGAAGCAGCACCAAACCCATTCGGCCCACGAAGGGCGTCATGACGTGGGCGATTCCTGCAGAGGGCGCTTATGCGCCTCCTCAATGATGCGCTTATTGAGAATGCGCACCGTGCCGACCATCAGCAGCCGCATGTCGCGAACGATGTAGTCAGCAAGCGCATCATCACTGATGTCGTCGCCTTCGATATCCAGCCGGAACTCCTGGCCCTGGATACCGCCACCGTTGCTGAACTCGATTTCGAAATCAAAGCAGACACGCTTTTCCATTCAAGCCTTCCGATCCATGCGGCCGAGGTCTGCCGGATTCTCGCACGACACCCCGGCCAGGGCGACCGTCGAATTGCCCACCGCTACGTACTTCTACTGGTCCCGCCCGCACTCGCGCGCAGGTCACTTCGACTTCACCACTGCGCAACGATCCCGGCGGTACGTTTCCTGCGCCTACACCGCCTCTGGCAGGGCGCAAACACTTCAGGAATCAACCATGCGTACATGCATCGTTCTGGGTCTGTCGCTGTTGGTCGCTGCCCCTGCATGGGCCGCCGACGTCACCTGTGAATCCAAGGGCCGTGGTCGAACCGAGTGCCCCATGGACACCCAGGGGGATGTGCAGGTCAAACGGCAGTTGAGCAAATCGCCCTGCACCGAAGGGGTGACCTGGGGTTTGAGCAAGCATGCCGTGTGGGTCGAACAGGGCTGCCGTGCCGTCTTCTCGAATGCATCGGATAGCGCGGCCGCAGCTCCCGCCGCCAGCGGGGGGCTGCCGTTGTTCAACGCCACCTGCCCCGGCGGCCTGGATGTCCATGGCGACCAGGGCGGCCCGGTGTACGTCAACGGCAAGGAGGCCACGCTGAAGAAGTCCAACGACAACTACTACGAAGCCAAGGACGCCGCCACGGGTACGGTCATCTCGCTGAGCAAAAACCCGGACGGATCGCTGTCGGTGTCCTACACCGGCCGCAAGGGCGCCAACGGCATCTGCCAGCTGCGGTGACCCGCGAACCTCACGCTTTGCGGGCGGACAGCAGGATGACCACGAACACCGGCAGTGGCGAGAGCATCATGATGATGCCAAGCCCGATGTTGGCGCCGCCGCCGGTGTTCATCCATCCATCGGCGTAGTACCAGCCCCACAACACAAGCGACGCCAGTAGGCCGGCGATGAAGCCTCGGCCCACGCGAGGTGGGCGGCGAACAACTACCCAGAGAGAGAACAAGGCGAACGGTGCCAGGGCCAGAGCCGTGCGCACCCAGCGTGGCTGCAGCTCTGGCCCCATTCCAAACGTGTGTGAGCGCAGTGAATCGAGCACCCACTCAATGCCCCACACAATGGTGAGCGCGTAGACCACGGAAACCAGCAGCAGCGCTGCGCCGGAAATCCTTCTGGTATCAGACGGCATGGATGTCTCTCTGGATACATGCGGCAGCATGCGATTCCAATGAAAGCACAGGCCGAAGTCTGCTCGCCACCCGCGATGTAACTGCCCCTCGTTCAGCCATCGGTGGAGCGGGTAACGCTCTCCCAGAGCACGAGGTCATCCAGAGCAGTCATGTGCTTCTCGCGAACCAGGGCCAGGGCATCGCTGCCAAGCAGCAGGTGCGCGGGCGGCGCTTCGCTGTCCATCAGGGCCAACATGGCCTGCGCGGCCTTCCGTGGGTCGCCGAGCTGCTTTCCACTGACCTCCTGCCGACGCTGGCGGATCGGGTCGAACACCGCGTCATAGTCGCTCAGGGTTCGCGGTGAACGCACCATCGATCGGCCTGCCCAGTCGGTCCGGAACGAGCCCGGCGCCACCGCCGTCACATGGATTCCCAGGTCACGGACTTCCTTGCCCACCGCTTCGCTGATGCCCTCCAGCGCGAACTTGCTTCCACAGTAATAGGCAATGCCCGGCATGGTGATGATGCCGCCCATCGAGGTGATGTTGAGGATCCGCCCCGCGCGGCGGGAGCGCATTCCGGGCAGTACGGCCCGCATCATCGCCACGGCGCCGAACACGTTGACGTCGAACTGCCGGCGCATCTCCGCCAGTGGCGATTCCTCCATTACGCCTTCATGGCCATAGCCGGCATTGTTGACCAGCACATCGATCGGCCCCAGTTCCGCCTCCACCGCGCCGACGACCGCGCCGATGGCCTGCTCGTCGGTAACGTCCAGCAGGCGTGCATGGGCGCGCCCGGGCGCCAGCGCCTCGAGCGCCGCGATGCCGTCGGCCTGGCGCAGCGTGCCAACCACCTCGTGGCCAGCGGCCAGGGCTTCGCGGGCGAGCGCAAGGCCGAAGCCGCTGCTCACACCGGTAATCAGAATTCGCTTGGGGTGCGTCATGGGGTGCTCCATCAGGGGATGGGGTGCACAATAGTTCCACCACCCGGTCCCTCTAAGGCGCAATTCACTCCGTTTATTGCCTAATCCTATGACACCCACCAACGCCATCTCCCACTCCGCACCGGCCAGCCCCCTGCCGCTGGCACCGCTTGTGCTCGCGTTGGCACCGGTGGAGGGCTACAACTTGACCGCGCTGCCAAGCGTGCGCGTGCTCCGCTCCGACCGCCCGCTTTCGCGAACCCCGGTGCTGTACGACCCGGGCATCGTGATCGTCTGCCAGGGCTGCAAGCGCGGCTACTTCGGTCAACGCACGTACGTGTACGACGCCAACCAGTACCTGGCCGTCTCCGTGCCGGTGCCGTTCACCATGGAAACGGATGCATCGGCGGAATCCCCGCTGCTGGCGCTGTACCTGCACCTGGATTTTCCGCTCGCCGCCGAGCTGATGCTGGAGATTGACCGCCACGGCATCAGCTCACACGTGGCACAACCGCAGAGCATGATGTCCAGCCCATTGGATGACGTAATGCAGCTCACCCTGGAGCGCCTGCTCCGCGCGCTTGCCGATCCCGTGGAATCGATCCTGTTCGGCCCCCATCTGCTCCGTGAGCTGTACTACCGCGTGCTCACCGGCCCGCAAGGGGCCGTGCTGCGCGCGGCACTCTCCCAACAGGGAAGGTTCGGAAAGATTGCCAAGGCGCTTGAACGCATCCACTCGGACTACGCCCAAGCGCTGGATGTCGCACGGTTGGCCCAGAGCGCCGGAATGAGCACGCCCTCGTTCCACAGCCACTTCAAGGCGGTGACCTGCACCTCGCCCATGCAGTACCTGAAATCAACGCGTCTGCATCAGGCACGCCTGCTCATGGCGCGCGAGGGTATGACCGCTGCTGCGGCCTGCCACGCGGTAGGGTTTGAAAGCACCTCGCAGTTCAGCCGCGAGTTCAAGCGGCTGTTCGGGCTGACACCTGCAAAGGAAGCACAGCGCATGCGCGAGAGCTTCGCCATTCCGCAGGCATGGCCCGGCGCAAGCTATGTTTCATCCCACTGACGGAGAGCTCCTGGAGGCCATCCGCCGCTTCATTTGAAGGCCAATGTAAGGCTGCACAGCGAAGTGTGTCCCGCTGTACCCATCAAGGCGGTGGCCACCCGAGATGTCGGTTGTTTGGATGAAATCTTTCGATGGGTCGATGCCTTTGACTTCTTCAATCCGTATGAAATCGACGACAGACAACAGTAAGGAATCGGGGAGCTCCTTCTGAAGGCGCCGATTCAGCATCATTGCGTCATCTTGATTAATCGTTCGCGCTTTCGCTTGATCGATCGATAAGTCCATCTCCTCAGCGTACCCCTTCAACCCGGCGTCATCTGTCTTCGCATAGGCGTCAGGAGTAAGGAGGGCGGGGACGGCCAGGGCCGCAATCAACGACAGGGATAGGGTTACGTATCGCATCGGTACTCCTTTCAATTGCTTGGGAGAGCAAATCCATGTTCGCAGAGCTTTTCCCGGATGCCGTGCGGACAACTCCAACCATAGGCCTAATGACCCTCGTTGGTGGCCCCGGGTTCAGGCACTCGGCTTGGTTGCGAACCTCTCTATCACCGACTGACAAGCACGCTTCGCAGTGGGCATTGCCCATGCCACGGCCGCCTGTACGTCAGGCTCAAGCTCAGTCAGCGCCGCCTTCGACCAGTGCTGCCGATCATTGCCGATCGGTAACCCTTCGATCTCGCTGGAGATCATCGAGAAGGTGACAAAGTCGGAATCCCGCTCGTCCACCTCCACTTCCCATCGCAACGACGAGAGCAGATGGCACCCTTCCAGCACGCCGACCGACCCATCCAGAATGCCGGCGCAGGTTCTCACCGCTTCCCCGCGCACCTGGAGCACGTAATCTTCGTGACTCATGTGATCAGTCATCGGTGCATTCCTAGTCTCAGCCCTATCCATTGCTCCGCCACCCGGCAGTCACCATCGCGCTGGCGCCAGCTCCTCCGCAATCATAGCCGCCACCCGTTCTGTGGTCCTCCGGCCCCGGTCTTTCAGCCCTCCGCCTCGGCAACCACCCGCCGCACCACCGAATGGCACCCGCGTTCCGTCATGGCCCGTGCCCGAGCGGCTATCTCCCTGCCATTCGGCACCGCCTTGGCCAGCTCTTCTTCCGACCAGTACCTGCGCCCTTCCCAAGCACCCAGGCGGTCAAACTCTTCTGACATGTCAGCGAACACGGCGAAGTCCCTGTCCCATTCGTCAACGCCTGCCGCGCGCCGCAGCAACGTGAGCCGGTGGCAGCCTTCCACCACATCCACCAACCTGACCAGCATGCCGGCGCAGATGCGCAGTGCCTCCCTTCGCGCCGGCGATACGTACCGTTTCTGACGCTCGTGCTCAGCCATGGGTGTTTCCTCCCGACACGCCACCAAAGACGCTGTCTTTCCATTGGCACTGCCGCTGGTACAGCGCTTCGACATCCCGCTCGTCGCGCTGCATGTGCAGCGGCCGCGTCAGTCTCGCCACCGCTTCGGCAGCAACCGGCACGGCGTTGCCAGGCCGCCTTGCCACGGAATCGGCAGGCGCGCCCTGCACCGCCACGTACGCCTGCATCAGCTGCCGCAGCACCGTGGCTGCAGGCAGGAAATTGCGCGCCGCCGCAGCCTGGAAGTTGGCGCGCAAGGTGTCTTCCATCTTCGCCCGCATGAGTACGCGCCTGCTCATGACAACCTCCTTGTGTGGGCCAGCTCCGGCTGCACTTGGCGGGGACCCTTCGGAGCCACCGGAGGCGGCGTTTCGATCACCGTGAGGGTGATGGAGCCCTCCTTCACCTCAACAGCCACCCTGGCACCGATCTCGAAGCCGACATCCCGCAACCAGCGGCCAGTCAGCTTGAGACAAGGAACGCGTTCGTAGCGCCCCATCCCGCCAGGCAGTTCGTACCAATGCCCACACATCCTGTAAGCGCTTGGCGGGCGGGAAAAGGCTTTGCGCTTGGGGCGCAGTTCGTCTTCGTAGGGCGTAGCAGCCCGCGATCTAAGCATGTTGGACCTCCGGCACGTGTGGCTCTCGTCGGAGTGACAAGAGCGTCGGGAGGCTAGGAACCGTTAAGCAGAAGAAACGGCGGGCGTATTTCCCCGAGGGTGTTGTATTAGCCACCCTCCCGACAAAGGGACGTCCAACATTCTGCTTGTTTAGAGTTCCTAGGCTCTGCGCAACACCATGCAGGATGATGCGGATGCTGGGAAATCGTTTGTATCTCTTGATCTGGCGATCTTGGTTGACGAAACCTAATTGATGACGCAAGTGGCCTTACTTACTCATCAATCAGCGAATTCATTTCACACTTCCGCATGAGAACTGCACATCACCTAACAAGAAGAACATCAAGAAATCTACAGAGAGTGTGTCGGAAACTACCGCTTCGGACGACTCGTCATATCAAGGCCGGCCGCGATCGTGGATGCCTTGCTCCTGGCTGGATCCCTGAGTATTCGGTATGCCGCAGTCTTGGCCGCCGAGAACGTCGGGTAGCAATACCGGGGCTGAGACAAGTACAAACCCGCAGCCACTCTCGCCTTCTTACTGTTCTCCGGATCGTGCAACACCTTGGAGACTGCCATTGCCACCTGACGAGAAGTTATTTCATCTTTCACTTTGCACCTCCTGAGCATGTTTGATCAGTCCAACAGGTGAAGGATCGCGCACCGCAACGAGCACGATCAATACAAGAAGAACTGAAAAAATGGCCGCTCCAACAACGCCGGCTGCCACATTGGCAACAAACTTCGGCCAGAATCTGTTGCTTGACCGGATCTCGGCAACAACGACCCCGTCACGTATCGATGCTCTATAGCTTTCGTCGATGGAGCGCGAAACGTCCTCGGAGTAGCCGTTCAACACGCCTTCCGCAGTGCTACGCGCCCGATTCAACGCCGAAACAGGCTGCTGCTCGTACCAATTGCAGACCTGCTCGCTGGTAGGAAGACATCCCGATCTGTTTTCAACGTGACGCATCCACTCGATCCGCTCCTGCTCAAGGACAGCGAAAGCCAACAGACCTAGCAGCCAGCCCTCGGGAGCGTTATCTACCAGGGCTTTATAGGCATCTTCCGAACCTGAGAGCGTATCCATGCAATTCCTGCTTCGAAGACCGATGCATCACACTGACTCACAACGGCGACGACGGGAAATCGTTTGTTCCTGCTGATACCTGGAAATCCATCAGTTCCATCTACAGACGTGACGCGAACTGCACGCCTTGGCGATCTACTGTTCGGTCAGCTCGCGCGAGGTCGAATGCGTGCGATCAACTGGGCCAGATCGCGGCTGGCTACTTCCAGGTCATAGTTCATCTGGAGGTTCAACCACACCTGAGGGGTCGTGCCGAAATAGCGCGCAAGGCGCAACGCAGTGTCGGCGGTAACCCCACGACGACCGGCGATGATGTCCGAGATGCGGGCTGGAGTGACATCGATTGCCGCAGCCAAAGCCCGCGCAGACATGCCCAAGGGAGAGAGAAATTCCTCGGCCAGGATTTCACCAGGATGGACCGGCGGAAGCACGTGTGCAGTGCTCTTCGCGTTCGTGTTTTTCATCTGTACGGATATCGTTTTGGCTACACGCCCGTATCGTATACCGATACACGATACACACCAAGGAAAACAGTTGCGAACGCGGTCACGACCACAACAAAAAAGCCCCCGTTTCCGGAGGCTTTTTTGACTGAATCATGGTGGGCGGTGCAGGGTTCGAACCTGCGACCCTTGCCGTGTGAAGGCAATGCTCTACCGCTGAGCTAACCGCCCGATGCTGCTGAGCCGCTCATTATAGGGCGGCAAAATTTCGCGTCAACGGGTTTGCGTAAATTTCTTCACATCGTATGCGTGGGCTTGTCCGAGTTCAGGGTGCCGGCCAGCGCGGTCTCGATCTTGTTGCGCACGTTCTCGCCTTCCTGGCCATCGGCCAGCTGCACGCCGATGCCCGCCGCGCGGTTGCCCTGGGCGCCGGCCGGGGTCACCCAGACCACCTTGCCGGCCACCGGCAGGCGCTCGCTGGAGTCCGGCAGGGTCAGCAGCAGGAACACCTCATCGCCCAGGAAGTAGCGCTTGGGCGTGGGTACGAAGATGCCGCCGTTCTTCACGAACGGCATGTACGCGCTGTACAGCGACGCTTTGTCCTTGACGGCCAGCGACAGGATGCCCTGGCGGGCGTTGGTGGCGCTCATGCTCTATTCCCCTTTGCGTGCCGCTCGTTGACCTTGTTCCAGGCCAACAACAATTCCACCACCGCCAGGTCGGCGCGCACGGTGGTGCGCAACAGATCGCGGGTACGGTTGGCGGCGTCGAACCAGGCGCCCAGCTTGTGCAATCGCTCGGGATCGGTCAAGCCGCCCCCGGTGGCCTGGGCCAACGCCAGATCGGCGGCGTGGCGCAGGCGCAGCGCGGCGTGGTCATCGGCGGTCCAGCGCTGGGCCAGCTCCACCGCGCCGGCGCGCCCGGCCACCAGCGCCTCAAGGTCGCTGGCGACCTGCCGGCGCAGGGCCAGGCCGTCGTTGCGCAGCCAGTCGTCGGCCAGCCCGGGGTGGCCCCGGGCGGCATCCAGCGCTTCGCGGGCGCTGGCTTCGCTGTGGCCCTGGACCTGCAGCCAGGCCAGGCTTTCCTCGCGCGGCGGCAGTTTGAATTCCAGGCGCTGGCAGCGGCTGCGCACGGTGGCCGGCAGGCGCGCCGGGTCGCTGCTGATCAGCCACAGGTAGCGGCCGGGCTGCGGCTCTTCCAGGGTCTTGAGCAGGGCGTTGCAGGCGGCGCGGTTGATGGCGTCGGCCGGGTCCACCACCACCACCTGGGCGATGCCGTACTGCGGGGTGAGCGAGAGCTTCTGGGAGATCTCGCGCACCTGTTCGATGACAATCTCGGTGCGCAGCTTGTCGCCGGATTTGTTCGGAATGAACGACACCAGCTGCAGGTCCGGGTGGGTGCCGGCGGCGATCAGCTGGGCGGCGCGCTGGGCGGCGGCCGGCTCGCCCCGGGTCAGCACGTGGGTGGCCATGCGCAGCGCCACCTCGCGCTTGCCCAGCCCGGCGGGGCCGCAGATCAGCAGGCCATGGCCCAGCCGGCCAGCGTCGAGCGCGGCGATGGTCTGGTCATAGGCGCGCTGCTGCCAGGGGGAAAACTCAGCCATTACCGCCCTCCTTGGTGAGGTATGCGTTGATGGCATCCACCACCTGGGCGGCCACGCCGGCCTGATCCTGGCTGGCGTCGATCAGACGGAACCGCGTGGGGTCCTGGGTGGCGCGCTCGCGGAACACCGCGCGCACGCGCTGGAAGAAATCGTCCTGCTCGCTTTCGATGCGGTCCGGCCACAGGTCGCGGCCGTTGGCGCGCGCGCGGCCCACGGCCACGTCCACATCCAGCAGCAGGGTCAGGCCGGGCAGCAGGCCCACCGCGCGGCGTTCGAGCTCGGCGATCCACGCCGGCTCCAGGCCACGGCCGCCGCCCTGGTAGGCGTAGCTGGAATCGGTGAAGCGGTCGCTGAGCACGTAGCAGCCCCGGCGCAGGGCCGGTTCGATCACCTGGCGCACGTGCTGGGCACGGGCGGCGAATACCAGCAGCAGCTCGGCTTCGGCGCTGAGCGGCTCGGCGGCGATTTCCGCATCCGGGGTCAGCACCAGCGCGCGGATGCGCTCGGCCAGCGGGGTGCCGCCGGGTTCGCGGGTGAGCACCACCTCACAGCCCTGCGCCTGCAGGGCAGCGCGGATGGCGTTGAGCGCGGTGGTTTTGCCCGCGCCCTCGCCGCCTTCCAGGCTGATGAACCGCGGGTGGCGGCGCAGTGCGGGGCTCATTGCGGTGCCGCCTGCGGCTGGGCGCGCTGCTGGCGCAGCTGCTGCAGGTAACGCGCCACGGCGGCGTTGTGGTCGGTGTAGTTGGCCGAGAACACGTGCGCGCCGCTGCCATCGCCAACGGCCACGAAGTACAGCGCATCGCCTGCGGCAGGGCGTGCGGCGGCCTGCAGGGCGTCGCGGCCCGGCATGGCGATCGGCGTGGGGGTCAGCCCGGCGCGGGTGTAGGTGTTGTACGGCGTATCGGTGGTGAGGTCGCGCTTGCGGATGTTGCCGTCGTAGCTGCTGCCGATGCCGTAGATCACGGTCGGGTCGGTCTGCAGGCGCATGCCCATCTTCAGGCGGCGCACGAACACGCCGGCAATCTGCGGGCGCTCGCTGGGCAGCGCGGTTTCCTTTTCGATGATGGACGCCAGAATCAGCAGCTCATACGGGGAATTCAGCGGCAGGTCGTCGGCGCGGCTTTCCCATGCGGCGGCCAGTTCCTTTTCCATGGCGGCGTGGGCGCGCTTGAGCACGTCCAGGTCGGTATCGCCGCGCTGGTAGACGTAGGTCTCGGGCAGGAAGCGGCCTTCCGGGTGCTGGCCGGGGAAGCCGAGCGCCTTCATCAGCGCGGCATCGTCCAGTTCGTCGGTTTTGTGGATGAGCGGATCGGCGCGCTTGAGCGCGGCGCGCAGCTGGCGGATGTTCCAGCCTTCCACGATGGTGACGCGGTGCTGCAGGGTGCGGCCCTGGCGCATGCGGGTGAGCAGTTCGCGCGGGGTGAGCCTGGCGTCCAGCGCGTACTCGCCGACCTTGAGCTTGCCGGCGGCGTCCAGCTGGCGCGCGAGCAGCTGCCACTGGGTGTCGTTGCCTTCATCCACGCCGGCGTCGCGCAGCTTGCGCACGACAGTCTGCAGGCCATCGCCCGGGGCGATGACGACGCTGGGCTGGTCGGGGCTGATGGCGGTGTCGGCGAAGCCGCTCTGGCTGTGCCAGAACCATGCGCCGGCGGCGGCCAGCAGCAGTGCGCCGAGCAGCAGTACCGCCAGGACGGTGAGACAACCTCGTTTTACGCCTGCCATGCATTCCTCGGTGGGTGGTGCAGCCACGCAGGGCGTGGCTCTACGGGTTTATCGTTTCAGCGCGGACACGCATGGCGTGTCCCTACGCGTTCGCCCTACAGCATACCTTGGCTCATTCCTGGCGGCCGAGCGCGCGCATCAGGCCGCGGGCCTTGGCGCGGGTTTCGTCCAGCTCCCTGGCCGGATCCGAATCGACCACGATGCCGGCGCCGGTGCGGAAGGCGGCGTGGGTGCCGGCGACCTCGGCAGTGCGGATGAGGATGTTCAGGTCCAGGTCGCCATCGCGGTTCAGCCAGCCGAACGCACCGGTGTAGGCGCCACGCGCGGTCTGTTCCAGCTCGGCGATGATCTGCATGCAGCGCACCTTGGGGCAGCCGGTGATGGTGCCGCCGGGGAAGGTGGCGGCAATCACCTGGCCGGGGCTCACGCCCGGGCGCAGGCGGCCGCGCACGTTGCTTACGATGTGGTGCACGTGGGCGTAGCTTTCCACGCTCATCAGCTCATCCACTTCCACGCTGCCGGCGGTGCAGATGCGGCCCAGGTCATTACGCTCCAGGTCGATCAGCATCACGTGTTCGGCGCGCTCCTTGGGATGGCCGACCAGTTCGCGGATGCGTTCGGCATCGTCGTCGCCGGCGAAGCGCGGGCGCGTGCCGGCAATCGGGCGGGTCTGCACGTCATCGCCATGCACCGAGACCAGGCGCTCCGGCGAGGAGCTCACCACTGCCCTGCCCTGCGCGATGAACAGGCCGGCGAACGGCGCCGGGTTGGCCACGCGCAGCTGCGCGTACAGCGCCTGCGGTGACAGCGCCTCATCGAAATGCGCGACCCAGCGCCGCGACAGGTTCACCTGGAACACATCACCGGCACGCAGGTAGTCGATGACCTTGCCCACGCCGTCGGTGAAGCGCGTGGGCGCGTCCTCTTCCATCTGCGCCGGTGGCTGCCACTGCGGCAGCGGCGGCAGCGTGGCGGTGGCCGCCAGGTCCTGCAGCAGGGTGTCGAGCTGGGCGGCGTGGTCGGTTTCGCACACGGCGTGGAACTGGCCCAGCACGCGGTCGTGCAGCACGGCCGCCGGGCAGCGAAGCGCAAGTGCACTGGGCAGGCCGTCAGCGCGCGCCGGCAGGTGGAGCACTGTTTCGATCTGGCCGGCCAGTTCGTAGTCGAGCATCAGCGCCCAGCCGCCCCGGTACGGCAGGCCGGTTTCTTCGCGCGGCAGTCGCAGGGACTGCCAGTGCGCATCGAGCACGTCGAGGAAGCTGCCGGCGTGCGCGGCACCGACGTGGTCGCGCACCACGCCATCGGCATGCAGCGCCAGCGATTCACCGTTGCCCATCAGCAGCAGGTCCCAGCGCCCCTGCGCGGTGCCCGAGGCGGTGGATTCCATCAGCAGCGGGTAACGCTCCGGCGCCAGCCGCTGCAGCGCAAGCAGGTCGGTGGTGTCGGGCAGCAGGCGGGTCTGGAACATGGCAGGGCAACCAAAGTAAGTGCGGGGGCCAGATACACCAAGGCCGCCAAGATGGCGGCCCGGTGCGGTGACGTTGGGTGGCGCGCTCAGACGCGCTTGAACACCAGCGTGCCGTTGGTGCCGCCAAAGCCGAAGCCGTTGGACATCACCACATCCACCTTGGCCTCGCGTGCGGTGTTGGGCACGTAATCCAGGTCGCAGCCCTCGCCCGCTTCGTGCAGGTTGATGGTGGGCGGAATGATGTTGTCGCGCAGCGCCAGCACCGAGAAGATGGCTTCCACGCCGCCGGCGGCGCCGAGCAGGTGGCCGGTCATCGACTTGGTGGAGCTGACCATCATCTTGTAGGCGTGGTCGCCGAAGGCGGTCTTCATGGCCATGGTTTCGCCCAGGTCGCCCAGCGGCGTGGAGGTGCCGTGCGCGTTGAGGTAGCCCACCTGGTCCGGGGTAACGCCGGCATCCTTGAGGGCCATGGTCATGCAGCGGGCGGCGCCTTCGCCGTTCTCGCTCGGGGCGGTCATGTGGTACGCATCGGAGCTGGCGCCGAAACCGGCCAGCTCGGCATAGATACGCGCGCCACGGGCCTTGGCGTGTTCGTACTCTTCCAGGATCAGGATGCCGGCGCCGTCGCCGAGCACGAAACCGTCGCGTTCCTTGTCCCACGGGCGCGATGCTTCGGCCGGGGCGTCGTTGCGGGTGCTCATCGCCTTCATGGCGCAGAAGCCGCCAAGTGCAGTCGGCGAGGAGCCGCGCTCGGCGCCGCCCACCACCATCACGTCCGCATCGCCGTACTGGATCATGCGCATGGCAGTGCCGATGGAATGATTCGAGGTGGCGCAGGCCGACACCGCCGAGAACGACGGGCCCTTCAACCCGGTGATGATGCTCAGCTGCCCGGGCAGCATGTTGATGATGGTCTTGGGCACGTAGAAGGGCGAGATCTTCTTGCCCTCGTGGAACTCGATGGTCTGTTCCTCGATGCCCAGCAGGCCGCCGATGCCCGCGCCGAGGATGGCGCCGATGCGTTCGGCATTGCCGTCGGTGATCTCCAGGCCCGAATCGTTCAAGGCCATGAAGGCGGCACCGAGGCCGTAATGGATGAACGGGTCCATCTTCTTGGCATCCTTGCCACTGACCCGGAACTTGCCGAACTGTTCGTTGTCGGCGGTGATGTCGAAGTCCCTGACCTCACCTGCAATCTTGGTGGTGAAACGGTCCAGGTAAGCCTGCGAAACGTTGGTCAGCGGACCGATGCCGGAACGGCCTTCGGTGATGCCCTTCCAACTGGTGGCCAGATCATTGCCCAACGGCGAGACCATGCCCATGCCGGTAACGACGACGCGACGCTTCATTGCAGATTCTCCTGACCCGGGTAGTGCGGGGTTGACGCGGTGTAACGCTCAAAAGCACAGGGCCGCAAGCGCGGCCCCATGGGTTTGCTGCACGCGGTGGCGGTAAGCACCACTACCGCGCGCAAGCCGCCCGACATCACGCCTTGACGTGAGCCTTGACGTAGTCGATCGCAGCCTGGACGGTGCTGATCTTCTCGGCTTCTTCGTCCGGGATCTCGCACTCGAATTCTTCTTCCAGCGCCATCACCAGTTCAACGGTGTCCAGGGAGTCGGCACCCAGGTCATCGACGAACGATGCGGTGGTGACAACTTCTTCTTCCTTGACGCCAAGCTGTTCGACGACGATTTTCTTGACGCGTTCTTCGATGGTGCTCATTGGATATCGCTCCAGATGGAGTAGTGGTTCAAAAAGTGACGCCATCAAATGGCGATGGCCGTGGGATAGTGTAGTGGAAACCGCAGGGGCCTTGCATGGCTGCAAAACTCCATTTGGATCAACCACTTGCGGTGCAGTCCCTGCACCACATGCTTACGGCATGTACATGCCGCCGTTCACATGGAGGGTTTCGCCGGTGATGTAGCTGGCCGAGGGACCGGCCAGGAACGCCACCGCATTGGCGATGTCGGACGGCTCGCCCAGGCGTTCCAGGGCGATCGACTTGACCAGGCCGGTGCGCTGTTCTTCCGGCAACGCCTTGGTCATGTCGGTATCGATGAAGCCTGGGGCCACCACGTTGACCGTGATGCCGCGCGAGCCGATTTCCTTGGCCAGCGACTTGGAGAAGGCGATGATGCCGGCCTTGGCCGCGGCGTAATTGGCCTGGCCGGCATTGCCGGTCACGCCGATCACCGAGGCGATGTTGATGATGCGGCCCTTGCGCGCCTTCATCATGCCGCGGATGACGGCCTTGGAGGTGCGGAAGACGCTGGTCAGGTTGGTGTCGAGGATGGCCTGCCAGTCCTCGTCCTTCATGCGCAGCAGCAGGTTGTCGCGGGTGATGCCGGCGTTGTTGACCAGGATGGTGATGGCACCGAATTCCTTGGCAATGCCGTCCAGCACGGCCTCGAGCGCGGCCGGGTCGGTCACGTTCAGCGCGCGGCCGTGGCCGCCTGCGGCAGCCAGGCGCTCGCCGATGGCGGCAGCACCGGATTCGGTGGTGGCGGTACCGATCACGGTCGCGCCCTGCGCGGCCAGTGCATCGGCGATCGCCGCGCCGATGCCACGGCTGGCGCCGGTCACCAGTGCGATTTCACCCTGAAGGGGCTTGCTCATGCTCAGTTTCCTCGAACGGGACCGGTCCGCAGCGCCGGCCCGGGGGCTGGCACGTGGCGAACGCGGTCGAAAGTCATCAGGCGGCCCAGGTCTCGCGGGCCGTCTCGAAGTCGGCGGGCGTGGACAGTGTGCGCGCATCCAGGCCCTTGTCGATGCGCTTGATCAAGCCGCTGAGCACCTTGCCGGGGCCGCATTCGGCCACGCGGGTCACGCCGCGCGCGGCCAGGGCTTCGACGCAGCCGGTCCACTGCACCGGCAGGTACAACTGCTGGACCAGGGCGGTGCGGATGGCATCGATGCCGTCGTGAACGCGGGCATCCACGTTCTGTACCACCGGCAAGGCCGGCACGCGCCAGTCCAGGCCAGCCATCGTTTCCTGCAGGCGGTTGGCGGCTTCACGCATGAGCGGGGTGTGCGAGGGCACGCTGACGGCCAGCTTCACGGCCTTGCGCACGCCCTTTTCGGCCAGCAGCGCCAAGGCGCGGTCGACGGCAGCGGCATCGCCGCCGATGACGATCTGGCCGGGCGAGTTGTAGTTGGCCGGCACCACCACCTGGCTGCCGGAGGCCTGTTCACAGACTTCCTTGACGAGGGCGTCTTCGGCGCCGAGCACGGCGGCCATGGCGCCCACGCCGGTCGGGGCGGCGTCCTGCATCAGTTGGCCGCGCAGGCGCACCAGGTGCGCGCCGTCACGCAGCGACAGTGCGCCGGCGGCCACCAAAGCGGTGTACTCGCCCAGGCTGTGCCCGGCCAGCACGGCCGGCTGGGCACCGCCCACGGCCTGCCATGCGCGCCACACGCCGATGCTGGCAGCCAGCAGGGCCGGCTGGGTGTACTCGGTGCGGTTGAGCATCTCTTCCGGGCCGCCCTGCGACAGCGCCCACAGGTCCACGGCGGCGCCATCGGAGGCTTCGGTGAACGCTTCACGCACCTGCGGGTGCAGTTCAGCCAGTTCAGCCAGCATGCCCAGCGACTGCGAGCCCTGGCCGGGGAACACGAAAGCGAGATTGGAATCGGTCACGCGGAGTTCCGCCTGCAAAAATCGAACGGCGAATGATAAGGGGGAATACCGCGCTTCGTCTGTACTGGCGCGTATTGACCAGCCCCCGGCAGGTGCCGACCGTTGGTCGGCACGCCCTCAAACAAACAGCTGCAGAATGTCCAGGTCGCCATCGCTGAAGAAATCAAAGCAGATCGCCACCAACATCAACATGCCCAGCGTGGTCGCCCCGTGCACGATCACGATGGCGTGCGCCAGCGCGCGCGCCGAGCGCCCCATCTTCATGCTGTAGCGGGCCAGCCGCTGCAGCCGGCCGGAAATCTCGTGCGCATGCGCCAGCACCGGGGCGTCTTCGCCATCCATGGCCGCGGCCATCAGCGCCTGCAGCTGCTCGGGGCGGTGTTCGTAGTACTTGGCCACGCCATAACCGAACATCAGCCAGTCGCGGGCCTGGGCCTGGGCCAGGTCCATCACTTCCAGCGGATCTTCCTCGAAATCGATGAAGCCGATGGCCCGGCCATCCCAGGTCAGGTTGCGCGGCAGTGGCTGGCCGAAATAGGCGCCCTTGGCATGGGCAGCCACGATGGCCTCCATCGCCGCCGACACCAGTGCGTCGCGGCCGGCATCGTCGGCCTGGCGCAGGCAGGTGTTGAAGGAGCTGCCGTTGTCGCCCAGGACCAGGGAGGCATGGCCGCTGCCGATCACGTGCGGCACGTTCACCCCCTGCGCCTGCAGTTCGGCCAGGCGCCGCGCCTCGGTTTCCCGGGCGGCGTCACCGCCGCGGTGCGGCGGTGGGCGCAGCGCGTCCAGCTGGAAGCGGTTGGCCACGAAATTGAGCAGGCCCAGCGCGACCGCGCGGCTGCTTTCACCGTACTGCTTCAGCCAGGCGCGCTGGCCGTCGATGACAATGGGTTCGACCATGACACACCTCCAGAAATGCAAAACGGCCCCATCGGGGCCGTTTCGTGTGAACCGATTAACGTATTAATAACGCAGCAGCGCCGAACCCCAGGTGAAGCCGCCGCCGAAGGCTTCCAGCAGCAGCAGCTGGCCGCGCTGCACCTTGCCCGAGCGCACCGCCACGTCCAGCGCCATCGGCACCGAAGCGGAGGAGGTGTT
The DNA here is from genome assembly GCF_050031795.1 of Stenotrophomonas sp. SrG. Lineage (NCBI taxonomy): Bacteria > Pseudomonadati > Pseudomonadota > Gammaproteobacteria > Lysobacterales > Lysobacteraceae > Stenotrophomonas > Stenotrophomonas sp. SrG. The sequence continues at coordinate 61,040 of NZ_JBNBBE010000002.1, read as the reverse complement.
GCCGTGCCTGTCCACGGTGACCACGACCTGGTCCATCGACATGTCCAGCCGCTTGGCGGTGGCTTCGATGATGCGCAGGTTGGCCTGGTGCGGAATCAGCCAGTCCAGGTCGGCCTTGGTCATGCCATTGGCGTCGAGGGTTTCATCCACGACCGAGTCCAGCGCCTTGACGGCGTACTTGAACACGTCGTTGCCCTTCATCAGGATCGCGCCGCGGGCCTGCTCGCCTTCGCCGAAGCCGGCCGAGACGCCCACCGGGTTCCACAGCAGCTCTTTCTTGCTGCCATCCGAATGCAGGTGGGTGCTCAGGATGCCGGTGTCTTCGTCGGCCTTGAGCACCACGGCGCCCGCGCCATCACCGAACAGCACGCAGGTGGTGCGGTCGTTCCAGTCGACGATACGGGTCAGGGTTTCCGCACCGATGACCAGCACATGGCGTGCATCACCGGAACGAATGAATTTGTCGGCCACGCCCAGCGCGAACACGAAGCCCGAACAGGCGGCGTTGACGTCGAAGGCAGGGCAGCCGCTCGCACCGAGCTTGGCCTGGATCAGGCACGCGGTGGACGGGAAGATCAGATCGGGGGTGGTGGTTCCCACCACGATCATGTCCAGCTGGGAAGCGTCGATACCGGCTGCTTCCAACGCACGTACCGCGGCGTGGTAGCCGAGGTCGCTGGTGGTTTCCGTGTCGGCGGCGATGTGCCGCTCACGGATACCGGTGCGCGTCTGGATCCACTCATCGCTGGTGTCGACCATTTTCTCCAGATCCTGGTTGGTCAACACTTTTTCGGGCAAGTAACTACCAGTGCCCGCGATCCTCGAGTAGATCCGCTTGCTCATTGCATTTCCTGTAACGGAAGAAAGGGTAAAGGCCGCTGCCCGACCGGGCAGCGGCCCTCACACAGATCAATCTTCTTCGACGGCCGAGTTCGACTTGGTCGTGATCACCTTCTTGCCGCGGTAGAAACCGTCAGCAGTGATGTGATGACGCAGATGCACTTCGCCGGTGGTCGGGTCGGTGGACAGCTGCTTGGCGCTCAGGGCGTCATGCGAACGGCGCTGGCCGCGGCGGGACGGGGTAACACGGGATTTCTGCACAGCCATGGGATTGCTCCAAACTCGGTTCGTTTTTGCTTCGTCGTATCGTCGCGCAGGACGCCAGCGCCCAGCACAGTCTTCGCTTTCGCCGCAGCCGCCGACGACAATCCGGCTGCTATTGTTTCTTCAGCGCCGCCAATGCCGCGAACGGATTGGCCTTGCTCTGTTCTTCTTCGGTCGGTGCCCAGTCCCGGTCCACCGCTTCACCCTCGGGCGACAGCGGCACCACCGGCACGGCCAGGACCAGTTCGTCCTCGACCAGGTCCAGCGGACGCAGGCTGCCGTCTTCGGGCACCAGCATCGCCTCGTACTCTTCCGGCAGCGACGACTCTTCGTCTTCGCTGCGGATCAGGCCGAGCCGCTGCTTGACCGACACCGGCAGCAGGAAGCGCTGCAGGCTGCGCTGACAGATCAGCGGCAGCGCGGTATCGATGGTCAGGTCCACATAGGATACCCGCAGGATGTCGTCGTGGCCGAATTCAAGCGCAAACGTGCACTTGCCCTCGGTATCGGCAACAAGGCCTTGCAGGCGGGTCATTTCTGCCAGTTCTACCTGACCGTCGAAGCACCTTCGTGCTGCGACCATCCGCCAGGCATCCAGCAATTCGGGCACGTTCGCGGACATAAGCCGCTGAATGTTAAGGATGCCGCCGGCGGTTGTCAATTACCCGCGACACGAGGGCGTGCGGTAGAGTGCCGCCCACCCCTGTCACCCCGGTATTGTCGCATGCTTCCCCTGCTGCTGGCCTCCACCTCCCGTTACCGCCGTGAACTGCTGGAACGGCTGGGCCTGCCGCTGGAGACGGCGCGGCCGGCGGTGGACGAGTCCCCGGCGCCGGGCGAAGCGCCGCGTGCGCTGGCCGTCCGGCTGGCGCGGGCCAAGGCCGCCGAGGTGGCCGCCCGCCACCCGGGGCGGTGGGTGATCGGCTCGGACCAGGTCGCGGACCTGAACGGGGCCCCGCTGGGCAAGCCCGGCGATGTGCCCGGGGCGCACGCGCAGCTGGCGGCCATGTCCGGGCAGACGGTGGCCTTCCATACCGCGATCTGCCTGGTCCGCGATGACCAGATGCTGGAGGCCTGCGACCTGACCGAGGTCCGCTTCCGGGCACTGGGCGCGGACGAGATTGCCCGCTACGTGGCGGCCGAGCAGCCGCTGGACTGCGCCGGCAGCTTCAAGTGCGAGGGACTGGGCATCACGTTGTTCGAGGCGATCGACAACCGAGACCCGACCGCGTTGATCGGCCTGCCGCTGATCGCCCTCGGCGGGCTGCTGCGGCAGGCTGGCTACACCCTGCCCTGACGCCGATCCAGGCGATCAGCGTGCCGGAACGATGAAAGATTGTTCCTGCCACTGCTCCACGCTGCCATCGTTGCCATACAGCGTCATGCCCAGCCAATGCTTGCCCGGCGCGAGCTGGCGGGTATCAAGCGTGGCATCGAAGGCCACGTGCGGGTGTTGGGGATCGGTGGAGATCTTCCACGCGGCCGTGATGTCACGCGCGCGGCCGTACACCGCATCGCCTACCGGCTGGCCATCGATCAACAGCGCCACGCGCGACAGCCCTACGCCGTCCTTGAACGCCCACCCGCGCACTTCCATGCGCTCGGCCACTTTCTCATCCTGCAGGGGCGCATCCACCCAGGCCATGGCCGGGGTCACGCAGGGGCCATCGATGCGCTGCGCAGGCAGCTTGAACAGCAGGAAGCGCTGGTAGCCATGGTCCTGGCTGACCACGCGCGGCGGCGGCAACGGCCCCACCTGCGCGCAGATGTCGTGGTAGCGCTCCAGCAGGTCGCGGTAACGCTGGTCACTGGGCGACAGCACCAGCAGCATCGGCGCATCGCGCTGGCCATCGTGCAGCAGGCCCCACAGGCCGAGCTGCGCGGTGCGGCCGTGCTTGTCGTTGAGCGGGTGGCGCAGCACTTCGATGCGTGGATCGCGCAGCTGGAAGCCCAGCTCGGCCCCTACCTTGAAGTTGCCGGCCAGTACGCGCGTGCCCGGCGGCATGCCCGCCAGCTCCTTGCGCACCTCATTGGCCAGCGGCGCCCAGCCGGCAAAATTGCGCGGGTAATACTTGTCGCCGGCCAGCTGCTCGCGAAGGCCCGGACTGGAGGCCACCAGGTAATAGGAGAACGCCAGTGCCAGCCCTGCGCCGGCCAGCCACCAGCCGGTGCGGCGGAGCCAGCGCGGCCAGCCATTGAGCACCACCGGCACCGCCACCAGCAGCGCCAGGTAGCCAGGCAACGGCCAATGGAAGCTGATGCGCTCCACGTCGGTGAAGAAGCCCAATGCGAAGATCGCCAGCGTGGACACCGCACCGACCAGGCCGAAGTAGCGCCACTGCGCACGTGCGCCACCGCCGGAACGGGTGCCGGCCAATGCCACCTTCCACATCGCGATGCACAGGATCGGCGTGACCAGCATCGGCTGGATCACCAGGAACCACAGGCCGCTCCACTGGAATGCCCACGGGTGGCGTTCGACCACCTGGAACTTCAGGCCGGCATCCTGGTTATCGGCATTCCACGCCAGCAGCGGCAGCCAGGCCATCACGCCCACCGCCAGCGCGACCCACACGCGCGGATCACGCAGTGTGCGCCGCCCCTGCGGCAACAGCAGCAGGGCAATGAAACCGACCACGATCACGCCGATGAAGCGGTAATGGCTCAGCGCGCCGATCACCAGCCCCAACGACAGCTTCACCGCCGCCGCCGCATCGACGTTGCGCAGCAGGCGCGCGCCGGCATCCAGGCACAGCACCGCCGCCAGCGCCATCGGTACATCGGGCACGGCCAGCATGCCCAGCGTGGCCGACAGGGGCATCAACACGGTCAGGCTGCCCGCCTGCCAGCCCGCCACCGCGCCAAACCAGCGGGTGGCGATGCGTGAGACCATCCACGGCAGCATCGCGCCGATCGCCAGGAACGGCAGGCGCAGCGCCAGCACGTGGTTGCCGCCCAGCTCCACGCCCAGGCGCGCCAGCCAGGCGGTCAGCCCGGGCAGATCGGAATAGGCGGCGGCCAGGTGCTGGCCTTCCTGCCAATAGAACGCTTCGTCCACGAACAGGGGCAGACGCGCGGCCACCACGAGCTTGACGGCCGTGATGAGCGTCCACAACACCAAAAAAATTGTGCGTGCGCGTTGTTCGCCCTGCATTGCTCTATAGAATCGAAGGAATCATCGACACGAGACGAACATGGATACTTCGCCCCGCGTGCCCGCCATGCTACCCGAAGAACTGCGACAGTCCCTGCGCAACGCGCAGGACCAGGTCAATGGGCTGGTGCTGGGCAAGGCCCATGAAGTCCGCCTGGCATTCGTCGCGCTGCTCTCCGGCGGGCACCTGCTGATCGAGGACCTGCCCGGCCTGGGCAAGACCACGCTGGCCCACGCGCTGGCCTCCAGCCTGGGATTGGGTTTCCAGCGCGTGCAGTTCACCTCGGACCTGCTGCCCGCCGATGTGCTCGGCGTCTCGGTTTATGAGGCGGCCAGTCGCCAGTTCCAGTTCCATCCCGGCCCGGTCTTCACGCATGTGCTGCTGGCCGATGAAATCAACCGCGCGCCGCCGCGCACGCAGAGCGCGCTGCTCGAAGCGATGGCCGAGCAGCAGGTCACCCTTGATGGCGTGACCCATCCACTGCCCGATCCCTTCTTCGTGATCGCCACTCAGAACCCGGTAGATCTTTCGGGCACGTTCCCGCTGCCCGATTCACAGCTGGACCGCTTCCTGCTGCGGCTTGCATTGGGCTATCCCAACCCCGAATCCGAACGCGAGCTGCTGCGCGGCACTGACCGCCGACACCTGATCGCACAGGCCACCGCCTGCCTGGATGACAACCAGGTGCGTGCCCTGCGCGAGGCGGTCAGCCAGGTGCATGCCAGCGAAGCGCTGATCCAATACGTACAGGCACTGCTGGCGCGCAGCCGCCAGCACGCCGGCGTGCGGGTCGGCCTGTCGCCGCGCGCGGGGCTGGCGCTGCTGCGTGCGGCCAAAGCACATGCCCTGCTGCTGGGCCGCACCCACGTGGTGCCCGAAGACGTGCAGACGCTGTTCATCGCGGTGGCCGGACACCGGCTGGTGCCCGAAGCCGAGGCCAGCACCGGACCGGCGCTGGCCCGCGCCATCCTCCAGACCGTTCCGGTGGACTGAGTGCGCAGCGGCTGGGGAGACCGCTGGCGCAGGCTGGTATTGATGGCCCGGCCACGGCAGCCGGAGAGCCTGCCGCGCCGCATGGACCGCCGCCGCATCTACGTGCTGCCGACCCGCTTCGGCCTGTTCGTGGCCCTGTTGCTGGGGACGATGCTGCTGGGCGCGCTGAACTACAACAACAACCCGGCGTTGCTGCTGGCGCTGCTGCTGGCCACGGTGGCCGTTGCCAGCGCGCTCAGCGCGCACCTGCAGTTGTCGGGCCTGCAGATCGATGCGGTGTCGGCCGAACCGGTGGTGGCCGGCGCCACGCTGCGCCTGCGCATCAACCTGTCGCGTGCCGATACCCGCGTGCGTCGCGGCCTGGTGCTGGCGCTGGGCGACAGCCAGGGTTACGGCCACCTGGTGGATACCGACCAGATCGAAGTGGACCTGTTGCTGCCCACCACGCGTCGCGGCTGGCTGGACGTGGACCGCATCCGCATTTCCACCACCCAGCCGCTGGGGCTGGTGCGGGCATGGTCATGGGTGTGGCCAGACACGCCGTTGCTGGTCTACGCCGCGCCCGAGCAGCAGCCACCGCCGCTGCCCGAGGGCGATGGCGACCCGCTGCACACCCGCGTGCATGCCAGTGGCGATGAACTGCACCAGCTGCGCCCCTACCGGCCGGGCGACCCGCAGCGAAGCATTTCCTGGAAGCACTCCGCACGCCGCGACACGCTGCTGGTACGCGAGTACGAGAGGCCGCTGGGCGTGGACGTGCTGCTGGACTGGCGGCAGATGGGTCCGCTGCCGCTGGAAATGAAGATCTCGCGGCTGGCGCGCTGGGTCGACCTGGCCGAACGCGAAGGCCGCCGTTACACGCTGCAGCTCCCCGGCCAACCGCCGCTGGGTCCCGGCCAGGGCAGCAGCCACCACCACCTCTGCCAACGCGCACTGGCGCTGATGCCGCATGGCTGACCCTTCCGCCCCGCTGCTGTCACCCGCCGCCCGCCGCTGGACCCTGGCCAGCGCGGCGCTGGCCCTGGTGCCACTGCTGCTGCAGCTGCCGCCGCTGCTGGCCAGCGTGTTCGCCGTGGCGGCGGTGCTCACCGCACTGGTGTCCGGGCAACGCGTGCTGCCCGGTCCGGTCCGCGTGCTGCTGGTGCTGGGCATGCTGGCCGCGATCTACTGGCAGATGGGCGCCCGCCCGGGCCGCGATACCGGCTGTGCGCTGCTGGCGGCGATGCTGGCACTGAAATCCAGCGAGCTGCGCAGCCTGCGCGATGCGCGCAGCCTGCTGGGCTTTGCGCTGTTCGCCCCGTTCGCTGCGTTCCTGCTCGACCAGGGCCCGCTGACCATGGGCCTGGCGGTACTGGCGGCGCTGGCCACGCTGCTCACCCTGCAGCGCCTGGCCCGCGCGGAAGGGCATGCGCCCGGCGCCGCGTTGGCCGAACAGCTGCGTGGAGTGGGCAAGCTGGTGGCGCTGGGCCTGCCGCTGGCGCTGGCCGCGTTCTGGCTGTTCCCGCGACTGAGCGAGCCGCTGTGGGGGCTGCCGGACCGGGCGGTGGGCAAGCCCGGCCTGTCCGACCACATGGAACCTTCCGAGTGGCTGGACCTGATGGCCGATGACGCCACCGCGCTGCGGGTGAGCTTCATCGGTGCCGCGCCCCCGCCTGAGCAGCGCTACTGGCGCGGGCCGGTGATGACCCGCTTCGACGGTCGGCGCTGGGACCGCGATCCCTACAGCGAGCGACGCCCGCCACCGCCGGTGACCCGCGGCGCGGCGCGCTGGGACTACCAGATCGACTACGAGCCCACCGACCGCCGCCAGCTGGTGGCGCTGGACCTGCCCCTGCAGGCACCGGCCGGCACCACGCTGGATGGCACCTACAGCCTGCGCAGCGATCGCACCCTGTCGGCACTCACCCGTTGGCGGCTGCAGTCGGCCCCGGCGGCGGCGTACACCGAGCCGCTCAGCGCGTTCCAGCGGCAGCTGGCGCTGCAGCTGCCGCCCGACCTCAACCCGCGCACGACGGCATTGGGCCGGCAGTGGCGGCAGGAGGCGGGCAGCAACGATGCCGCCATCGTGGCGCGGGCGCTGGACTGGATCCGCTCGCGCTTCGTCTACACGCTTTCAACGCCGGCACCGGGCCGGCACAGCGTGGACGAGTTCCTGTTCGACCAGCAGGCCGGCTTCTGCCAGCACTTCAGTTCTTCGTTCGTGGTGCTGATGCGCAGCGCCGGCATTCCCGCACGGGTGGTGACCGGCTTTGCCGGCGGCCAGCGCAATCCCTACGGCAACTACTACGTGGTGCGGCGCATGGATGCGCACGCCTGGGCCGAAGTGTGGCTGCCGCAGCGCGGCTGGGTACGGGTGGACCCGACCGCTGCGGTCGCCCCCGAGCGCATCTATGACACGCTGGAAGACCGCCTGGGCGACGGCGCCGGCACCACCCTGGAAGGCCGCTGGCTGCAGCTGGGCCAGGTGGGCGACTTCCTGCGCCGCGGCTGGAACGACCTGGTGCTGTCCTTCGACGCCAACCGCCAGCAGCAGCTGCTGCGTCCCCTTGGCATCGACAAGCTGGAGCCGGCGCAGCTGGTTGGCATTTTCATTGCCTTCGCAGGCGGCGCGCTAGGCTGGATGGCATGGCTGCTGGCCCGAGGGGAGCGCGAGCGCGATCCCCTGCTGCGGGCCTGGCACCGGCTGGGGCGGCGTTACGCGCGGCATGGCCTGGCCCGGGAACCTGCGGAAACCGCCACGGAGTGGGCGCAGCGCGTCCACCGGCAACGTCCCGACCCGGCGTTGATTCCGCTCAGCCAGCGTTTCGTTCACGCGCGCTACGCTGGCGCTGAGCTCGACCCTTCACTCGTGCGTGACCTGCACAGGCATCGCCCGTCCACCGGAGCAACCTCATGAACGTCAAGATCCTGCTTCCCCTTGCCGCGTCGCTGGCGCTGGCCGCCTGTGCCACGGCCCCCAAACCGCTGCAGGGGCAGTTCAGCGTGGTCAGCCCGCGCGATTCGGTCGCCACCCAGCAGGTGGGCACGCCGGTCCGCTGGGGCGGCCGCATCATCGAAACCACCCCGGGCCAGGGCCAGACCTGCTTCCAGCTGCTGTCGCGCCCGCTCAATGGCAGCGGCCGCCCGAACACCAGCTCCAATGACGCCAGCGATGGCCGCTTCGTGGCCTGCCGTGCCGGCTTCTACGATCCGGCCGTGTTCGAGGAAGGCCGCGACGTGACCTTCATCGGCAAGATCGCCGGCTACGAGAACACCCGCATCGGCGATTACGAGTACCGCCTGCCCAAGCTGGAGGCCGACGTGATCTACCTGTGGCCGGAACAGCGCCAGGTGGATGTGGTGCCGGTCTATCCGTATGGCCCGTGGGGCCCGGGTTGGGGTCCCGGCTGGGGCTACCGCGGTTGGGGTTGGTGGTAAAAAAAAATCGCCCTTCGGGGCGATTTTTTTTCATGCACTCGGCGTACCGAAGTGCCCCAACGGCGCGCCGGCCAACAGGTGCAGATGGATATGGAACACCGTCTGCCCTGCGTGCTCGCGGCAGTTCATGACGATGCGGTAGCCATCCTGCGCGAAGCCCTCGCGGCGTGCGTACGCTGCCGCCGCCAGCGCCAGCTTGCCGATTAGGTGCGCCTGCGAGGGCTGCACGTCATCCAGCGTGGGAATGGCTTCGTTCTTGGGAATGAACAGCACGTGCACCGGGGCCTGCGGCGCGATGTCCTTGAACGCCAGCACCTCGTCATCTTCGTAGACGATGGTGGCCGGAATTTCGCGGCGGATGATCTTTCCGAACAGGGTGTCTTCAGACATGGGTCACCTTGAAGGTTGCCGGCAACGCCGGTGGTCAGGTTGCTTCGGTACGGGTGCCGAATGCGTGCGAGAGCGTGCCGCGGTCCACGTATTCCAGCTCGCCACCCAGCGGCAGGCCCTGCGCCAGCCGGCTGGGCCGCACCTTGTGGGCGCGCGCCAGCTGCGCCAGGTAATGCGCGGTGGCCTCGCCTTCGACGGTGGCGCTGGTGGCGATGATCAGCTCCTGCACCTCGCCCTGCCCCAGCCGTGCTTCCAGCTGGTCCAGGCCGAGTTCGCGCGGGCCGACGCCGTCCAGCGGCGACAGCCGCCCCTGCAGCACGAAGTACACGCCGCGGAACCCGGTGGCGGTTTCAATGGCCAGCCGGTCGGCCGGCGATTCCACCGCGCACAGCTGCTGGCGTTCGCGGCTGCCATTGGCGCACACCGCGCAGATTTCGGTTTCGCTGAAATCGCGGCACTGCGCGCAATGGCCGATACGCTCGATCGCCTTGGCCAGGACCTCGGCCAGCTTATTGCCGCCCTCGCGCTCGCGCTCCAGCACGTGGTAGGCCATGCGCTGGGCGGTCTTCTGACCCACCCCGGGCAGTACCCGGAAGGCCTCGATCAGCTGTTCGAGCAGGGGTAGGCTCACGCTTAGAACGGCAGCTTCATGCCGGGCGGCAGCTGCATGCCGGCCGTGGCCGAGCCCATGCGGTTCTTGGATTCGGCATCGATCTTGTTCGAGGCGTCGTTGAAGGCGGCTGCGACCAGGTCTTCGGTCATTTCCGCATCGGACAGGATCGACGGATCGATGCGCACCTTGCGGCACTCCTTGGCGCCGGTCAGGGTCACGCTGACCATGCCGCCGCCGGCAGTGCCGGTGACTTCCAGCTTGGCGAGTTCTTCCTGGGCCTTCTGCAGGTTTTCCTGCATCTTCTGGGCCTGCTGCATCAGTTGGGCGATGTTGCCGCGCATGTCGTGTTACTCATCAAAAGGACGGATGGAATCGGTCACGACCCGGGCGCCATGCTGCTGGATCAGCAGCTGCACCGACGGGTCGGCCATGAAGGCGGTTTCGGCCGCCTGCTGTCGTTCGCCACGCTGGCGGTCGGAACGCTGGTGCAGCGTTTCGGCCTCGGCGTTGCCATGTTCGATCACGATCTTCGGGGTCATCCCGAGCGGGCCCGACAGGGCCTCGGTCAGGGCCGCCAGCGAACGGTCCGAACACAGGTACTCAAATCCGGGCGATACGGCCAGTTTCAAGACGCCGTGCTGGAACCCGATGAAGGCCGCATGTGCGGCCAACTGCCGCGACGGACCATTCAGCTGGCTCTGGGCGACCAGTTCCAGCCAGGTTTCAGCCGAGGCCAGCGCGACCGGACCGGCGTTGCCGGACGCCGGCGACGGGCTGATGGCGATGCCCTGCGGGCGCGGCGCGGGTGCCACCGCCTGGACGGGCGCGGGCGCGCGTACCGGCGGGGCTTCCCACGGCGCGGCCATGGCGGCGTCGGGGCTGGCCAGTTCCACCGCCAACGCTTCATCACGCTCGTCGCTGCCGGCCTGGTGCCACGGCGGCAGGTCGTCTTCGGCGGCGGGTTCCGCTGCCGGCGCAGGCGTCGGTTTCGGCGCGGCCGGGGCGACCACGGGCGCCGCAGGGGCCGCCGGTGCCGAAGCGGCCACAGGCGCGGCGACGGGCGCGGCCACGGCGGCCGGCGCGGCGGCCATGCCACCCTGCGCGGCACCGCGCGAACCGCTTCCCACCTCGGTCCCGGTGCCCGGGTCACGCGGCACCGGCGGCACCGCAGCGGCCGGGCGGAACGCCAACATGCGCAGCACGGCCATTTCAAAGCCGGCGCGCGGGCTGGGCGCCAGGTGCAGGTCGCGGCGGCCACTGAGTGCCATCTGGTACCAGAGCTGCACCACTTCCGGGCGCAGGCGCTGGGCGAAGGCGGCGGCATCGATGCCGTCGCCGTCGGCCTGGGCGCCGGGCACCAGCTGCTGCACCTGGATGCGGTGCAGGGCTTCGGCCAGCGCTTCCAGCACGCCGCTCCAGTCGGGCGAGAATTCGGCCAGCGCGGCCACCACCTGCAGCAGGCGCACGCCATCGCCGTCGGCCAGGGCCTCGAGCATGGCCGCCACCTGGGTGCGGTCCACGGTGCCCAGCATGGTGCGCACCACGTCTTCGCGGAGCGCGCCACCGGCATAGGCGATGGCCTGGTCGAGCAGCGACAGGCCATCACGCAGGCTGCCGTCGGCGGCCTTGGCCAGCTGCACGATCGCAGTCGGGTCCGATTCGATTTCTTCGGCGGCCAGGATGCGGGTCATCTGGCCCTGGATCTGGTCCTCGTCAAGCCGCTTGAGGTTGAACTGCAGGCAGCGCGACAGCACCGTGACCGGCAGCTTCTGCGGGTCGGTGGTGGCCAGCAGGAACTTCACGTGTTCCGGCGGTTCTTCCAGCGTCTTCAGCAGCGCATTGAACGCCGCCTTGGACAGCATGTGCACTTCGTCGATCAGGTAGACCTTGTACTTGCCGCGCGAGGGCATGTACTGGGCGTTCTCGATCACCTCGCGGACATCATCCACGCCGGTGTTGGACGCGGCATCGATTTCCAGCAGGTCGATGTAGCGCCCGGAATCGATATCCAGGCAGGCCGGGCACTGGCCACAGGGATCGGCGCTGGTGCCCTGCTCGCAATTCAGCGATTTGGCGAAAATGCGCGCGATGGTGGTCTTGCCGACCCCTCGGGTGCCGGTAAACAGGAATGCATGGTGCACCCGGCCGCTGTCCAGCGCATTGCTGAGCGCACGGACCACGTGTTCCTGGCCTACCAGCTCGGCAAAACGCTTCGGACGCCACTTGCGGGCAAGGACGAGATAGGACATCAGGCCACCGTCTTCATCGGGACGTCCATTGTGCCACGCCTGTCCAGCCCACCAGCCGGGTGATCGTGGTGCTTGTGCCAATCGCATTCCCCGGCTAGAATCTGCGCCCCTGCAGCGTCAATGCAGCAGGTCCGGAGAGGTGTCCGAGTGGTTGAAGGAGCACGCCTGGAAAGTGTGTAAGCGTCTAAACCGCGCTTCGGGGGTTCGAATCCCCCTCTCTCCGCCAGATTCAGCAAACCCCTGTTTACGCAGGGGTTTTTGCTTTTCTGGGGTGGCCCTCGGCGGGACACAACTCGGGACACATCTCACGATGCGCATCCCACACCATCTTGTTTTTCCCACCTACAGGGCTGGACAGTTCAAAGCACCGCTGGCTGACCCGAGGAAGTTCTACCCCTGACCGCCCAATGCATCAAGCGCCACGCCATTGCAGATGTCTCCTCTCTTTCTTCGTCTTCGACGGGCGTGCCGAAGCGGATTTCGGCATCTCGCGTGCTGCTCACATGAACAATGCCCGGGCGATCCTGACGACTGTCTCCGCGTCGGGGGACGCACGCCCCCCCACCCTTTCGGCGAACACTTGGGCAGAAAGGTCGCGTCTACGTGGCAGGCGCTCGCGCTCGGCCGATGACAACGCCGGACCAAGCTCTTCGTAGCTCAGGTCGGTGATGTAAACCGGAGACCCCGGCTGCTGCCGCCAGGAGCCCGAAAGCGGGCCCGCGTCGAACGCATCGAAGCCGGTGTCCTGCACCAGCGCCATAGCAACCTCACGATCCTGGGGCCGGTCGCCGGCGACGGGCAACGCTACACGCCCTGGTGCCCCTGCCGGCAAGCCTTTCATCTCGAACGACACCATTCCGATGTTGTTCCAAGCCTTGGCTATGGGTCGCCCAAAATACTCTTGGACCCACTCGGTTTCGGCTTTGCCAGCTTCCAGCTCTGGATTGACAGGGTCGCGTCCAGGGAAGTAGTTGGAGATGTCAATCACCACCACGTCCTCGGGAAGGGACGAAATAAGCGCTCGAATCTTCTCGTGTCCCGGGTGAGGCATGGCCAAGACGACGGCGTCAGCGTTGTGCACCGCGTCTTCCACGGTCGCCGCTACAGCACCCGTGCTGAGCACGTCATCATCAATGGTGCCTGGGCCACGAGAGTTGGCGGCATTCACCTGATGCCCGGCCGCAGCGAGCTTGCGGGCAAGCTGCTTGCCCATGAATCCAGTTCCAAGAACGCCGATCTTCATTGTTTGCTTCCTCTATGTCCCCACCTGCGCGTTCGGCCCTCCTTGACGCCGCGTGCAGGCAGGGGCTCACATGTTGAGCGCACGGTGGATTCGAGCAACCGACTCTGCGGTCCATTGGTCCTGACGCTCAGCAAACACCGCAGCGGTGAGTTCGCGGCGCCTGGGAAGGCGCTCTCGCTCCGCAGATGCCAGTGCGGGACCCACCTCGTCGTAGGTCAGGTCGGTGCAGTACACCGGCGCGCTGGGCTGCTGGCGCCAAGATTCGGATAGGGAGCCAGCGTCGAATCCATCGAAGCCGGTGTCGTCCATCAGAGCAATGGCTACTTCACGATCCCGCACCCGATCGCCCGAGACTGGGCCTGCGACGCGCTGAGGATCACCCTTGGGCCGTCCACGCTCGCGCAATGACATCATGAAGATCGTGTTCCAGGCCTTCGTCACAGGCCGCCCAAGAAGGTTTTGAACCCACACGCTTTCGACCTCCCCCGCCTCGATCTCCGGGATAACGACATCCCGGTTCGGGAAATAGTTGGCGGTATCGATCACCACCACCTCGTCTGGCAGAGACGCTATCAAGGGTTTCACGTCTTCGTAGGCGGTGTAAGGCATCGAGAGGATCGCGACGTCGATGTCAGTCATCGCGTCCCCTGGAGCAGTGGCACGCGCGCCGGTTTCCACCGCCTCGGCCGGAATCTCCTCAGGTAGCCGCGAGTGTGCAACCTTTACGTCATGGCCTGCGGCGGCCAGTTTGTTAGCCAACTGCTTGCCGATGTTTCCGGCGCCGAGGATTCCGATTTTCATGATCGTTCGCCCTTTTAATCCAATATCAGTTCGATGCAGGGTGTCCGAGCGCCTCGAGCGTGCGGTGGAGGTCCCTGATACCCTCCTCGGACAGCTGACAGGCAGCCTTGATTTGGCCATTGACCGCGCGGACTTGTGACTCAATCGCGCGGCTTGCGACCGTCAGGTCGACCAACACACGCCGTTCGTCTTTCGCATCCCGGGTGCGGGTCACCAAGCCCGCCGCCTGAAGCCGCTTCAGCAACGGCGTGAGGGTGCCCGTCTCCATTCCCAGCCGGGAGCCAAGCTCGCCAACCGTGCGCGGCGAGCCATCGAGCAAGTCCAGGATCACCAGATACTGCGGGAAGGTGAGCGCAAGTGGCTCCAAAAAAGGCTTGTGCAGACGGACCACGCGGCTGAAGGCGCCATACAGGGCGAACGACAGCTGTGCTCCAACCGACTCAGATTGCGTGGACATTGGTATCACCCAATTGTATTGTGCACGATATTATAGCCAGCAATAGAGGTCAGATGCACGGTCTGTCAGAGAGCAGCGGCCGGGGTTTCGGTTGGTTGCACCTTTTCATAGCAATCGGTGCCACCACGTGCAGAGCCAAGGGTCCGCTTTGCTCGGCACGAATGGGGCGGAATGGCGACCTTTACCGTAGCGCCGCGCCCTGCGTGGCTACCCTCCGTTCAGCACCGCGAAGCCACGCAGGGCGTGGCTCTACAATGGGGTACCCCCTTCAGATCCCCTACCCCCATGTCCGACTGCTGCGGCTGCGGAAAAATCGTCGACGTCGCCGCCCTTCAGGCGAAACAACGCCGCGTTCTGCGCATCGTCCTGGCGATCAATCTCGCCACCTTCGTGATGATGGCGGCCGCCGCCTGGTGGAGCCATTCCTCCTCCCTGCTCTCCGGCAGCCTGGACAACCTGGGTGACGCACTGACCTACGCGATCAGTCTGGCCGTAGTCGGCGCATCGATGCAGGCCAAGGCACGCGTGGCGTTGTTGAAAGGGCTGCTGATTCTCGGCGCGGCCATTGCCGTAGCCGTGCAGATCGGCTGGCGGCTCACCCACCCGGCCATGCCGCTGTTTGAAGGCATGGGCATTGCCGGTGCGCTGAACCTCGCCGCCAATGGCGTGTGCCTGTGGTTGCTGAATCCGTTCCGCAACGGCGACGTCAACATGGCCTCGGCGTGGGAATGCTCGCGTAATGACATTTTCGAGGGCGTGGCGGTGCTGCTGGCCGCGCTCGCGGTGTGGGCGTTCGGCGCGGGTTGGCCGGACCTGCTGATCGCCGCCGCCTTGCTGGTGATGTTCCTGCGCTCAGCGTTGCGGGTGCTGCGTTCGGCCTGGCGGGAGATGCGGGTTCAGGGTTGAACCCGCCGTCTCCTTCCGCCGTTACGCGCTCGACACCTTCATCAGCACCAGCCCGCTTACGATCAGCACCGCCGCGGCAATGCGCATCGCGCTCACCTGTTCGCCGAGGAACGCGATGCCGACGATGAACGCGCCGACCGCGCCAATACCAGTCCAGATCGTATAGGCGGTGCCCAGCGGCAGCGTGCGCATGGCCAGGGCGAGCAGCCAGAAGCTGGCAGCCATGGCGGCGAAGGTGATGAGCGACGGGGTGAGTCGGGTGAAGCCCTCGGATTGCTTCATCGAGAACGCCCAGACGATTTCCAGAACACCAGCAACAAGCAGATAGATCCAGGCCATGTGGCCCTCCTTATGGGGCCAGGTCGTCCTGGTCATTGTTGCCCGGTATGGGGGAGGCCGTTCCTCCTGGGGTGCGTGCAGCGGGGGAGAGTCCCGCTCTACGGTGAGGGCGATTCTAGGGGATGGGGCGCAGGATGGGGGTCTAAGGCGTGTTGGGGGTTACGAGGTGGTCAGGGTGGGTCGGGGGCACGCGCGGCGTGTTGCTACTCGGGAGGTTGTGCGCCAAGTGCCGAATCCGACTAACAGTCGGATCTACCGCGCCTGCGGGTCTACCGCGCTTGCGGATCTTCCGCACTTGCGGATCTTCCGCGCTTGGCTACGCCGCGCTATACTGGGTGACTGCACTTCGGTGCAACGTCTCTATGGCGGCCCCGTCGGCCCCTCGCGACGCTAGGTCGAAAATCCCGCCAGGGCCGGAAGGCAGCAACGGTATCGATCGACGCGGGCGCCGAGGTCAGCCGGCGGGGCCGTCACCCGTTTGGGCTGTCCATTCCACGTCTGGGTGATCAGGCCGTGGGCCTGGGAGCCGTTGGCTCGGCCAACGCCACGCACTCGCCCGGCATTGCGACCCGATGCCCCCGCTGGCGCAGCGCTTCGCCGTCGGCCTCGCTCGCATAGTGGTAGAGCATCATCCGCGCCTGCAGTTCGGCGCTGTACTCGCGTTCGAGATCGTCCACGCCGGTGTGCGACGGGTTGCCGTGCAGGCCGCAGTCGTGCGCGATCAGTTCGTTGTCGCCGGCGTAGCGCGCCAGCATTTCCGGAATCGGGCGGGTGTCGCCGCTCCACACCAGCGCGCCCTGCAGGCGCAGGCCGTAGGCGGTTTCGGGCCAGTGGTGGCGGACCGGGAATACTTCCAGGCGCACGCCGTCATGCCAGAACGCTTCGCCCACCACGATCAGCTGGAAGGCATCCCAGAAGTTGGCGCCACCTTCGGCCAGCACGTTGGGGTAATCGGCCACGCGCCGGTGCAGCAGCGGCACCACGGTGGCGGGTACGTACAGCCGGATGCGGCCGCGCCGCTGCGGCGAGAAGTAGGCATCCACGAACAGCCGCTCGAAGCCGGCCACGTGGTCCAGGTGCACATGGGTGACGAACAGCGCCTCGGGCATGCGCCCGTACTGGGCGAGGAACGCGGTAAGCCCCTCGCCGCCGCAGTCGATGGTCAGCCATGGCTCGCCACCGCGCTCGATCGCCGCCATCGGCGAACCCAGCTGCACGGCCGACGCGTTGCCGACCCCCATGAAGCGCAGTGCCCAGTCCATCAGTAGCCCCGGTTCCAGGCCAGGTCGTAGGCCCGGCGCAGGCGCGCGAAGTCCTTCTCGACCTCGTCGTGGCTGCGCTCGCCGCGCAGCTTCACCAGCGACCGGTGCAGGCGCTTGAGGTTCCGCTCGCGCCAGGCGGTGGCCGGGATGCGCTGCACGCCACGGTCGAAATCGATCAACCAGCCGTGGCCGTTGGCATCAAACAGGATGTTGTGGGCATTGAGATCGGCATGGTCCAGCCCGGCGCGGTGGAAACGCGCGATCAGCCGGCCGGTCTCTTCCCAGGGCGCGCCCCGCCCGGCCACCAGTGCGCGGTCGGCCAGCGAACGCACGCCTTCCAGGCGTTCCATCAGGATCGCCGCGCGGTAGCGCATGCCTTCGCGCATGTAGAACGCGGCGATCGGGCGCGGCACCGGCAACTTCAACGCGCGCAGGGCGCGCATCAGGCGGAACTCGGCGAAGCTGCGGGTGCGGTTGGCGCCCCGCCACAGGTACTGGTCGTGGCTCAGCTTGGCCGCCATGCCGCCGCGCAGGTACTGGCGCAGCACGCAATGGCCGAACGGCGCATCGACGAACCAGGCCCCGCCCCGTCCACCATCGCCGACCGGGCGCGCCCGGTCACCCCAGTGGCCCGGGGAGAACAGGCTCATCTCGGCTTGCCGCAGCCGTTCGCGGTCGAACAGAATGGCACCCATGCCGCGTCCATCGCGGCAGGGCGTCAGCGCTTCAGTGGCGTCGAATGCGACCATTCCTTCGAGTCTAACAACACCATGGCATCAGCGTCCTCTTCCTTGTGTCTTTTGCGTTTGTCCGCGCTGGGCGATGTCACCCACGTGGTGCCGCTGGTGCGCACCCTGCAGCAGGCACGGCCCGGGACCGAACTGCACTGGATCATCGACAAGGCCGGGCACAAGCTGCTGGACGGCCTGCCGGGCGTGGTGTTCCATGCCTACGACAAGAAGACCGGCCTGGCCGGCATGCGCGCCCTGCGCGCGTCGCTGCCGCCCGGCCGCTTCGAGGCGCTGCTGCAGATGCAGGTAGCCTTCCGCGCCAATGTGCTGTCGGCGTTTGTCCCGGCGGTGCGCCGGATCGGCTACGACAAGGCGCGTTCCAAGGACCTGCACGGTCTTTTCATCAACGAACGCATCCCCGACCGCCCCGGCATCCACGTGCTGGATGCGATCGGCAGCTTCTGCGAACCGTTGGGGATCCGCCAGACCGAGGTCAGCTGGGACCTGGCGATCCCGCCGGCGGCGGTGGAATGGGCGCAGGCGCAATGGCAGGACGATGGCCGGCCGGTGCTGATGATTTCGCCCTGCTCCAGCCACGTACGCCGCAACTGGTATGCCGACCGCTACGCGGCAGTGGCCAACCATGCGGTTGCACGGGGCTGGCGGGTAGTGCTGTGCGGCGGCCGCAGCGAACTGGAGCGCGGCATGGCGGACGCCATCCAGGCCCAGCTCACCACCCCCGCGCTGGACCTGGTGGGCAAGGACACCCTCAAGCAGCTGCCGGCCCTGCTGGCCCGCGCGGCGCTGGTGATGACCCCGGATTCGGGCCCGATGCACATCGCCAACGCGATGGGCACCAAGGTGCTGGGCCTGCACGCGGCCAGCAACCCACACCGCAGCGGCCCCTATTCGGACCGCCGCTACTGCGTGGACCGCTATGACGACGCGGCGCGGAAGTTCCTGGGCAAGCCGGCCAGCGAACTCAACTGGGGCACCAAGGTCGAGTTCGATGACGTGATGCAGCTGATCACGGTCGACGACGGCATCGCCGCCTTCGAACGCTACGTGGCCGATCAACCGCGCCCGCTGTAATCCTTGTAGGACTTCTCTTCGACGTAGACCGAGCCCAGCGCCAGGTTGATGTCCTTCTTGATCCGGGCGCGGGTGTCGTTCTTCTGGTAGACGCTGCGCGCCAGGGCGACGAACGCCTCATCGAACTCAGCGGCCTGGTCCTTCAGCCGGATGTTGTCCTCGATATCCCAGAGCTGCTCATTGATGTCCTTCAGCTCCATGCGCAGCTTGGCGATATCCGTGCCGCCGGCCGGATGCGCCATCCAGGTCTTCTCCAGTGCACTCAGCTCGGCGCGGATGTTGGCCAGCTTGCCCGGATCACTGATCCGCTCGGACTTGATCTGCAGAATGGAGATCTTGTCCAGCAGCTCGCCAAACGAGACGGGAACCTGGATTTCTGCGCTCATGGGGTCTCACCACTATTCTGTTGACCCCAGTTTAGCCGCAGAGCACCACCTGCGTGGCTGCCTTCGATCCGGACCGCGCCCAGCCACGCATGGCGTGGCTCTACGCGGCTTACGAAGCCTTTGCAGACGCCGTCGTTCGCTCACCACATCGAAGAGGCAAGCCCCTCTGTTGAGGGGCTGCCCCGACAGGGGCGGGGAGAGGAAGCATCGCGGGGGCAACGGCGCTACGCGCCGTTGCAATCCCCCCCTCTCCGCCAGACACGCAAAAAAGGCCACCCGAAGGGCAGCCTTTTTTGCGTGTCTGGCGGAGAGGGGGGGATTCGAACCCCCGAGGCGCTATAAACGCCTGCCTGATTTCGAGTCAGGTACATTCAACCGCTCTGCCACCTCTCCAGATGGTCCCCGGCGAACCGGGGAGCGAATAATACGGTCAGGAGCCGCCGACGGCAAGCCATTCCCGCGCTTCCGATGAATTTCTTCTGTATCGATGCCTTGCCGGATGTCCGCAGGGCCGCGATCATGCCGTTATCCCTCAGCAATGACACTCCTGGCCTGCGCACCTCCATGATCGAATTCGGACACCTGACCCACCCTGGCCTGCGCCGTGATCTCAATGAGGACACCTACTACGGGGACGGGGAGCTGGCACTGTGGCTGGTGGCCGATGGCATGGGCGGGCACGCCTGTGGCGAAGTGGCCAGCGCGCTGGCGCGCGAGACCATCGTGCGCGAGATCCGCCAGGGCGCCACGCTGGCGCACGCGATCCGGGTGGCCGATGAGGAAATCATCCGCACCTCGCGCCGCCGCAACGACAGCCTGCCGATGGGCACCACCGTGGTGGCCGCCCGGGTCCAGGGCAACCGCTATGAAGTGGCCTGGGTCGGCGACAGCCGCGCTTACCTGTGGCGCGACGGCAAGCTGGCGCAGCTCAGCCAGGACCACAGCGTGGTGCAGGAAATGGTGGCGCAGGGCAATCTGACGGCCGAAGAGGCACGCGCGCACCCGCACCGCAACGTGGTGACCCAGGCACTGGGGGTGACCGATCCGGCCCACCTGAACGTGGCCACCACCGCCGGCGAGCTGCGCCCGGGCATGCAGCTGCTGCTGTGCAGCGACGGGCTGACCGAGGAAGTGGAAGACACCGGGATCGCCCGCACCCTGGCCTACGACGACGCCAGTGCGCAGGAGTGCGTGGATACGCTGGTGGCCGCCGCGCTGGATGGGGGTGGTTCTGACAACATCACCGTCATTCTGGTGCGTTGCCATTGATGGCAGCCGTCACGACCAACGGTCGTGACCTACCGGGATACGCGTATGACCAGCGGTCGTGACATACCCGCATTCGACGGTCCGTGCCCGGCGGTAGATCACGACCGTTGGTCGTGATGCCTCTACGCGACGGCCTCTTCCACCTTCGGGCCATCCCAGATGGCATGCCCGGCCTTCTTGCGGAGCTTGGCCAGGCGCGCTTCGTGCGCCTCCCGCTCCGAGGCCGTTGCCACCACGCGCGGGCGCGGCAACAGGCGGCTGGTATCGAAGGCCTGCGCGTGTGCCGTACCCGGGCGGACGTCATCGGCCGAACCAAAGCCGATTTCCTCCTGGCCGGAGGTCAGTGCGATGTACACATCGCCCAGGATCTGCGCGTCGAGCAGGCCGCCGTGCAGCTGGCGGTGCGCGTTGTCCACGCCCAGCCGCTTGCACAGCGCATCCAGCGAGTTGCGCTGGCCCGGATAGCGCTCGCGCGCCATCTTCAGCGTATCGATCACCGTGCAGCGGTCGGTGATCTTGCCGTACTGGTCGCCCAGCAACGACAGCTCGTAATCCAGGAAGCCCAGGTCGAACGCGGCGTTGTGGATGATCAGCTCGGCGCCGTCGATGTAGGCCAGGAATTCTTCGGCCACCTGCGCGAACACCGGCTTGTCGGCCAGGAACTCCAGGGTCAGCCCGGTGACTTCCTGGGCGCCCTGTTCGAACTCGCAGTCCGGCTTGAGGTACTGGTGGAAGTTGTTTCCGCTCGGGCGGCGTTCCAGCAGTTCCACGCAGCCGATTTCGACGATGCGGTTGCCCTTGCGCCATTCCAGGCCGGTGGTTTCGGTATCGAGGATGATCTGACGCATGGGCTTAGTGTACCGGGCCGGCGGCACGGATCCGGATCGCGGCGTCGCGCGCCAGCGTATCCACCCGCTCGTTGTCCGGGTCACCGGAATGGCCCTTCACCCAGCGCCAGTCGATGCTGTGCTTCTGGGTGGCCGCATGCAGCCGCTCCCACAGGTCGCGGTTCTTGACCGGGTCGCCACCGGCGGTCTTCCAGTTCTTGCGGATCCAGCCCGGCAGCCACTGGGTCAGGCCCTGGCGCACGTACTGCGAATCGGTGAACAGCACGATCTCGCACGGTTCGGTCAGTGCTTCCAGGCCGGAGATGGCGGCCATCAGCTCCATCCGGTTGTTGGTGGTGTGCGCTTCGCCACCGCTCAGCTCGCGCTCGTGGCCCTTGTAGCGCATCAACGCGGCCCAGCCGCCGGGGCCGGGATTGCCGAGACAGGAACCGTCGGTGTGGATTTCAATGGTTTTCAATACAACTCCAGATCAGGTCGCCACGGTGCCGTGCCAACGGCGTACCGGCAGTGGCGTAGGTCCTGGCAGGGCCAGGGTACGTTTTTCGGCGGTGAACAGGCAGGCCGCGCGCAGGGCGGCGATGCTGCCGCGCTCGGGCGCGCGGTTGTGCCACATCGGGCCCAGCCAGGCCAGGTCGTCGCAGGCCAGCCCGGCCCGCTCCAGGGTGTGGCGCAGCCGCTGCGGGGTGCGCACCACCAACCCGTGCCGGCGCCACTGGCTGCGGAATGGGCTGAACGGATTGAGCGTGGACAGCCACAGCCGGCCGCCGGGCATCAGGACCCGCTCGCATTCGGCGATCAGCTGTTCGGCGTCGCGGGCGGTCACGTGCTGCAGCACGATGGCGTTGAGGCTCTCGGTCTGGAAAGGCAGCGGCAGCGCGCAGGTAACGTCGCCGGTGTAGCCACCCGCGCTGCGGTGCAGGCGCACGCCCTGCCCCGGCAACGCGGCATCTTCCAGCCAGGCCGGGGTCGGCGCGATCCACAACCAGGGGTTCAGCGGGTGAGAGGCCAGCACCGGCTCCAGGGCCTTGCGCTCCAGCTCACGCAGCGCCTGCGCCGGTTCAGTATCAAACCAGGATGCGACGGAAGCTTGACGGGGGCTCGGCGCGGCGGGCATGGTCCAATTCTATGCGACTGACTGCCCTACCCGCATTCGCGGACAACTACATCTGGGCGCTGGTCGCCGACGACGGCCGCGCGATCGTGGTCGACCCCGGCCAGGCGGCCCCCGTGGTGGCCGTCGCAGCGCAGCAGAACTGGCGCCCGCACGCGATCCTGCTCACTCACCACCACGACGACCACATCGGCGGTGTGGCGGAGCTGCAGGCCAGGTTTGCGGGGCTGGAGGTGATCGCCCCGCACGATCCGCGCATTCCCGGCGCCACCCGCCGGGTAGGGGAAGGTGAACGCATTCAGGCACTGGGGCTGGAGATCGACGTAGTATCCGTGCCCGGACACACCCGGACGCACATCGCATTTCACAGCGCTGAACATCTTTTCAGCGGAGATGCGTTGTTCAGCCTGGGGTGTGGCCGGATGTTCGAAGGTACGCCACCCCAGCTTCTGGCTTCCCTGCACAAGCTGGCGTCCCTGCCGCCGCACCTGTTGTTGTGCTGCGGCCATGAGTACACCGTGTCAAATGCCGTCTTCGCGCGGCATGTCGACCCCGCCAACGCCGCGCTTGCGCGACGCCATGAGGAGGCACTGGCCATGCGCCGCGATGAACGCCCTACGCTGCCCGTTACGTTGGCAAGCGAGCTGGAATGCAACCCGTTCCTGCGAACCGATACACCCGCTGTCCGCGCTGCCGTCAGCCGGCACCTCGGTCGTCCCGTCACCGATGAAGTCGATGTCCTGGCAGGTCTGCGGGGCTGGAAAGACGGATTCCGAACATGAGTCGGCGATGGTTGCCGCTCGCGGCAGGCCTGGCGATCGCCATCGCCGGCACCGCGGGCGCCCAGTCGCTGACTGCGGGGATGTCGCAGAACGTGGCCGGTTTGTCGCAGTTGCCGTTGGACGGCACTGCCCTGCCCCCCGCTTCCGTCCGCAATGGCCAGGACATCTTCGCCAGCTTCCGCGATGGCCTGGCCGAACCGACCTGCGACGTCGAGGCCACCAGCCCACGCTGGCAGAAACAGTTCGCCCATGCGCCCTCGCGCCTGGCCAACCAGGATGACGATGCACTGGTGCTGTTCGGCTATGTGGTCGAAGAGCTGCGCGCTGCCAACCTGCCCACTGAGTTCGCGCTGATTCCGTTCGTGGAAAGTGGTTACCGGCCCAACGCGCGCAATGGTGCCGGCCCGGCCGGGCTGTGGCAGTTCATCGCCTCCACCGCCAGGAACCACCGCGTGCAGATGACCAGCGGCTACGACGGCCGGCTGTCGGCGGCCGATTCCACCCAGGCCGCGGTGCGCTACCTCAAGACCCTGCACGGGATGTTCGGCGGCGACTGGCGCCTGGCCACCATGGCCTACAACGCTGGCGAATACCGCGTGCTGCAGTCGCTGCGCAAGGCCGGCATGAACGCGCAGAACGCGCGCCCTGCCGAGCTGCCGGGGCTGTCGCCGGTGACCTACGCGTACGTGGAGAAGCTGCACGCGCTGGCCTGCGTGCTGGAAAACGCTGAAACCACGCCGGCGGTGATGGCATCGCTGGACCGCACCGTGCCGGTGCTGAAGGGCCACACCCTGCCAGCCGGCACCAGCGTGCAGCAGTGGGCCGTACAGCGCTCGCTGGACCCGGCGCGCATCGCCCGGCTCAATCCGGCCCTGGCCAGCGGCAAGGGCCGCCCCAGCGGCCAGGTGACCGTACTGGCCCCGGCCACCCACGCGCCGGTGGACCCTTCGGTGATGCTGGCCCAGGCTGACGCGCCCGTGTCGGACACGATCAGCCCGCGTACGCAGACCCAGGTCGCCAGCCGCGCCGTTGCCAGCGCGGACCGTCCCAAGGCGCGCCGCCACACCGTGCGCAACGGCGAGTCTGCGTGGACGATTGCCAAGCGCTACGGGATGCCACTCAAGGCGCTGCTGTCGCTGAACAACCTCAGCGGCAGCAGCGTGCTCAAGCCCGGTGCGGTGTTGCGCGTCGAGGATTGAGGCGGATAAGGCGCAACAAAAAAGGCCCGGCATTGCCGGGCCTTTTTCGTAAGCGGACGCCAGCCAACCCTTAGAGGTTGGCTTCTTCGACCTGCACCTTGTAGTGCTTGCGCATGGCCTGGATGAAGGCCTTGGCCGAGGCCATGCCGTCTACCTGGTCCAGCTGGTCCTTGAACTGCTGCTTCTGCTCGGCCGGGACCTCAGCCAGGTTCGGCGGGGTCACCTTGTTGACCGCGAACACCACGTAGCGGTCCTGCACGGCGACCTTGCCATAGCTCGGCTTGCCTTCGGCCGGGGCCGGGGCGGCGAACACGGCGCGGTTGATCTCCGGGGTCGGCACCGGCTGGGTGCGCGGCAGGCCCGGCAGCGGGCTGAGCTGCAGCTTCTCTTCGGCGGCCAGCGCCTGCAGGGTCTGCCCGGCGTTGAGCTTGGCCAGCAGCGCGTCAGCGGCCTTGGCCGAGACCTGGCGGTTGCGGTCGGCGCGGATCGCGGCGATCACGCCGTCGCGGGCCTTGTCCAGCGGCAATGCCTGTTCCGGGCTGTGGTCGGTCACGCGGATCATCACGCTGTGGTCGGGCGTGATCGCGATCGGGTCGCTCACGGTGCCGTCCTGCACCAGCACATCGGAGAACGCCGCGCGCAGCACCGCCGGGTTGGCGGCAATGCCACTGGCGGTGTCGCGGGTGAACGGGCCGAGGGTCTGCACCTTCAGCTTCAGCGCATCGGCCGCGCCCTGCAGCGAGGTCGGGTTCTTGTAGACCTGGTCGACCAGGCGGCCGCTCAGTTCGGAGAACGCGCCTTCGTTGTCGGCCTTGAGCTGTTCGGCGGCGAGCTGGTCGCGGACCTCCTCGAACGGACGCTGCTGGCCACCACGGACCTCGCGCAGCTGCAGCACGTGGTAACCGAACTCGGTCTTGACCGGTGCGCTCACCTCGCCTGCCTTCATGCCAAACAGCGCGTCTTCGAACGGCTTGACCATGGAATCGCGTTCCACCCACCCCAGGTCACCACCGGTGGCCTTGGAGCCGGTGTCGTCCGAGTTGGCCTTGGCCAGCGCGGCGAAATCCGCACCCGGCGCCTTGGCCTGCGTGGCCAGTGCGGCGGCCTTTTCTTCAGCGGCCTTGAGCTTGGCCGGGTCGCTGCCATCGGCGGCGATCAGGATGTGCGATGCAAGACGGGCTTCGGGCGTGGAGAAGCGCGCCTTCTCGTCGGCGTAGCGCTTGCGCAGGGTGGCTTCATCGGCGGCGGCCGCCGGCGGCAGCGCGGCCGCGTTGATTTCCACGAACTCCAGCGACACGGTTTCCGGCTGGCGGAAATCCTTCGGGTGGCTGTCGTACCACTGCTTGATCTGTGCGTCGGTCACTTCTGCCGTATCGGCCGGCAGCTCCGGCAGCGCGGCGATTTCCACGTCACGCGTTTCGCCCAGCAGCTTCATCAGCCGCTCGGCCTCCACGCTGGTGACAAAACCCGATTCCTGCAGCGCCTGCGGAATGATCGACTGCTGCAGGCTCTCGCGCACCAGCGTTTCGAACTGCGCCGGGGTGCGCGGTGGGTTGCCGGTGGTCAGCGCCAGGCGGTACTGGTCCTGGTTGAACTTGCCATCGGGGCCGATGAAGCCCGGGATGGAGGCGATGGTTTCGCGCACGGCGGCGTCGCCGATGACGATGCCGGACTGTTCGCCGGCCAGGCGCACGACCTTCTCATCGATCATCTGGTCGAGCACGGCGCGCTTGTTCTCGGCGCTTTCGAATTGGCGCGGGTCGAAGTTCTCGCCCTGCTGCTGGCGGGCCTGCTGGCGCGCCTGCTCGAAACGGGTACGGAATTCTTCCGCACTGATTTCATGGTGCTGCCAGAGGAAGGACATCGGCCACCACGACGGCGCCGAGCGCCACCAGGTCGGCGGCGCTGCCACCTTGGCCACGTTCTGCGCGCCGACACCACCCAGGTAGCTGGAGTCGATCACGAACAGGAACGGAATCATCAGCAGCCCCAGGATCACGGTAACGATCCAGCCCGAGGTCTTGTCGCGAAGTTTCTGCAGCATGGGAGAAATCAAGGCCCGATTGGCGAATCCGGCAGTGTACCCCGCTTCGCGCCACTCCCCAACAGGGGCGCCCGGCACCCGGGCATCGCAGCAAAAAGAAAAGCCCCTGGTTTGCACCAGGGGCCTTCAAGAATTGGCGGAGCGGACGGGACTCGAACCCGCGACCTCCGGCGTGACAGGCCAGCATTCTAACCAGCTGAACTACCGCTCCACATTTCAAACTTTTACTGGCGGTGCATGGTGGGTGCTGAGGGTTTCGAACCCCCGACCCTCTCCGTGTAAAGGAGACGCTCTACCGCTGAGCTAAGCACCCCAGCAAGCCGCTTAGTTTACGGCATCCTTCAGGGCTTTGCCAGCCTTGAACGACGGATTCTTCGACGCAGCGATCTTGATGGTGTCGCCGGTCTTCGGGTTGCGGCCGGTACGGGCGGCGCGGTCGCGCACCTGGAACGTACCGAAGCCCACCAGGGTCACCGCATCACCGCCCTTCAGGGCCTTGGTGACAGCAGCGATGACGGCATCGACAGCGCGTTGCGACTCGGCCTTGGTCAGGTCAGCGGATTCGGCAACGGCGTCGATCAATTCGGTCTTGTTCATTCTGTACAGCTCCTTTGGCGGGGATTCCGCATGTTCGACAGTGAAGCATCCGGCCCGCTACGTGGCCGGACGCCAGTGAAGTTCTCGATTCGCACCCGTCAGCGTCTGCTGACTTGCGAGTGGTGCTTTTATACCAGCGCACCCCTACCCGCGCAAGCTGAAAAGCCAATAACGACGCGGGTTTCGGGCATTTCCCATGCGCGCGTCAGTGCTTGACGCGCGTTGTGGATGGTGTCTTGCTCTTGCCCCGCACTGTGACGCGTTGCCCATCCTTCTTCGGCTTGGGCGCGGTCAGCGGCGTTTCCAGGGCCAGGTCCAGCACCTCTTCAATCCACTTCACCGGAATGATCTTCAGGTCGCGGGTGACGTTGGCCGGAATGTCGGCCAGGTCCTTGCGGTTCTCTTCGGGGATGATCACGGTGGTGATGCCACCGCGCAGCGCCGCCAGCAGTTTTTCCTTCAGGCCACCGATGGCGGTGACGCGACCACGCAGGGTGATCTCGCCGGTCATCGCCACTTCGGCGCGGATCGGCACCTTGGTCAGCATCGACACCAACGAGGTCACCATCGCGATGCCGGCGCTGGGGCCGTCCTTCGGGGTGGCGCCATCGGGCACGTGCACGTGCACGTCATGCTTCTGCAGGAACTCGGCGTCGATGCCCAGCCGCTCGGCGCGCGAACGCACCACCGACAACGCGGCCGAGGCCGATTCCTTCATGACATTGCCCAGCTGGCCGGTCAGGATCAGCGCGCCCTTACCGGGGACCAGGGTGGATTCGATCTGAAGCAGGTCGCCGCCCACTTCGGTCCAGGCCAGGCCGGTGACCAGGCCGATCTCGTTCTGCTCTTCGGCGCGGCCGAAGTCGAAGCGGCGCACGCCCAGGTACTTCTCCAGGTTCCGGCCGTTGACCACCACCAGTGCCTTCTTTTTCGCCGCGGCCTTCTTGCCGGCCTTGGCCGGCTTGGCCAGCACCGCCGGACCGCCCAGCGCGATTTCCTTCACCACCTTGCGGCAGATCTTGGCTACTTCGCGCTCGAGGTTGCGCACGCCCGATTCGCGGGTGTAGTAACGCACCACGTCCTGGATGGCGTCGGCCTCGATTTCCAGCTCCTCCGGCTTCAGGCCGTTTGCCTTGAGCTGCTTGGGCACCAGGTAGCGCATGGCGATGTTGAGCTTCTCATCCTCGGTGTAGCCGGGGATGCGGATCACTTCCATGCGGTCCAGCAGCGGGCCGGGGATGTTGAGCGAGTTCGAGGTCGCCACGAACATCACTTCGGACAGGTCCAGGTCCACTTCCAGGTAGTGGTCGTTGAAGGCGTTGTTCTGTTCCGGGTCGAGTACTTCCAGCAGCGCCGAAGACGGGTCGCCACGGAAGTCCATCGACATCTTGTCGATCTCGTCCAGCACGAACAGCGCGTTCCTGCTGCCCACCTTGTTGAGGTTCTGCACGATGCGGCCCGGCATGGAGCCGACGTAGGTGCGACGGTGGCCACGGATCTCGGCCTCGTCGCGCACGCCGCCCAGGCTCATGCGCACGAACTTGCGGTTGGTGGCCTTGGCGATGGACTGCCCCAGCGAGGTCTTGCCCACGCCCGGCGGCCCGACCAGGCACAGGATCGGGCCCTTCATCTGCTTCACGCGCGACTGCACCGCCAGGTATTCCAGGATGCGGTCCTTGACCTTGTCCAGGCCGAAGTGGTCGGCATCCAGGGTGTCCTGGGCAACCTTGAGGTCCTTGCGCACCTTGGTGCGCTTCTTCCACGGCACGCCCAGCAGCCAGTCCAGGTAATTGCGCACCACGGCCGCTTCGGCCGACATCGGCGACATCTGCTTGAGCTTGTTGAGCTCGGCCTTGGCCTTGGCTTCCACCGGCTTGGGCATGCCCGCTTCGGCGATCTTGCGCGCCAGCTCTTCCAGCTCGCCCGGCGCATCGTCGAGGTCGCCCAGTTCCTTCTGGATGGCCTTCATCTGCTCGTTGAGGTAGTACTCGCGCTGGCTCTTTTCCATCTGCGACTTGACCCGGCCGCGGATGCGCTTCTCCATCTGCTGCACGTCGATCTCGCCGTCGACCAGGCCCACCAGCATTTCCAGGCGGTCGCCGACCTGCAGGGTTTCCAGCAGGCGCTGCTTGTCGGCCAGGCGCACGCTGATGTGCGCGGCGATGGTATCGGCCAGGCGCGCCGGTTCATCGATGCCGGCCAGGGTCTGCAGCAGCTCGGGCGGCAGCTTGCGGTTGGTCTTGACGTACTGTTCGAACAGCGACATCAGCGAACGGGCGATCGCCTCGACCTCACGCGGCTCGCGCGCGTCGTCCGATTCGATTTCCTCGGCCACGCCATGCAGCGAACCGTCGCGCTCGGCGACCTGGGTGACGTTGACGCGCGACAGGCCTTCCACCAGCACCTTGATGGTGCCGTCGGGCAGCTTCAGCAGCTGCAGCACCTGGGCCAGGGTGCCGACCTGGTAGAGATCGGCGGCGGTGGGGTCGTCGGTCTCGGCCGACTTCTGCGCCAGCAGCAGGATGCGCTTGTCGGCCTCCATCGCCTGCTCCAGCGCATGCATGGATTTGTCGCGGCCGACGAACAGCGGAATGACCATGTGCGGGAACACCACCACGTCGCGCAGCGGCAGTACCGGCAGGTCGAGAGTCTCAGTTGGGGAACGGGCCATGTGGGCTCCAGTTGAGCAGTGGGGATGGCCTCCGGGCAGCGTCACCCGGATACAAAAAAGCCGATGGCCCCGTTATGGGGCCATCGGCGTCCAGATGCAAGATGCTCTGAAAAAATCCCATCAATTCAAATGCTTGACGGATTATTCAGCGCCAGCGGCCTTCTGTTCAGGAGCCGGCGGAGTCTGGTAGATCAGGTAGGGCTCGGACTTGTGTTCGATCACCGATTCGTCCACCACCACCTTGCTGACGTTTTCTGCCGAAGGCAGGTCGTACATGGTGTCCAGCAGGACCGATTCGACGATGGTACGCAGGCCGCGGGCACCGGTCTTGCGCTTGAGCGCCTTGCGGGCAATGGCCGACAGGGCGTCCGGCCGGAACTCCAGCTCCACGTGCTCCATCTCGAACAGCTTCTTGAACTGCTTGGTGATGGCGTTCTTCGGCTCGGTCAGGATCCTGACCAGGGCCGCTTCGTCCAGCTCTTCCAGGGTCGCCACGACCGGCAGGCGGCCGACGAATTCCGGGATCAGGCCGAACTTGATCAGGTCTTCCGGCTCGACTTCGGCCAGCACCTTGCCCACTTCCTGCTTGCGCTCGGAGCTCTTGACCTTGGCACCGAACCCGATGCCGCCCGAATCGTTGGAGCGGGCCTGGATCACCTTGTCCAGCCCGGCGAACGCGCCGCCGCAGATGAACAGGATGTTCTTGGTGTCCACCTGCAGGAATTCCTGCTGCGGGTGCTTGCGGCCGCCCTGCGGCGGAACGCTGGCCACGGTGCCTTCGATCAGCTTCAGCAGCGCCTGCTGCACGCCTTCGCCGGACACGTCACGGGTGATCGACGGGTTCTCGCTCTTGCGCGAGATCTTGTCGATTTCATCGATGTAGACGATGCCCTGCTGCGCCTTTTCGACGTCGTAATCGCACTTCTGCAGCAGTTTCTGGATGATGTTTTCCACGTCCTCGCCCACGTAACCGGCTTCGGTCAGCGTGGTGGCGTCGGCCATGGTGAACGGCACGTTGAGCAGGCGGGCCAGGGTTTCGGCCAGCAGGGTCTTGCCCGAACCGGTCGGACCGACCAGCAGGATGTTGGACTTGGCCAGTTCGACTTCGTCGTTCTTCTGGCGGCTCTCGATGCGCTTGTAATGGTTGTACACGGCCACGGCCAGCGTGCGCTTGGCCCGGTTCTGGCCAATCACGTACTGATCCAGGACTTCGAGGATCTCGCGCGGCTTGGGCAGCGAACTGCGCGCCGACTGCGCCTTTTCCTCGAGCTCTTCACGGATGATGTCGTTGCACAGCTCCACGCATTCATCGCAGATGAACACGCTTGGCCCAGCAATCAGCTTGCGCACCTCGTGCTGGCTCTTTCCGCAGAAGGAGCAGTAGAGGATCTTGCCGGTTTCCGTGGAACGACCTTGGCGGTCTTCGCTCATGCTTCGCTTACCCAGTTACCCCACCCGCTGAACGGGGGTTCGATTCGAGAATAGCACAGGGTCGGGAGGACGCCAGTCCAGCCCGACCCTGCGGAAACAGGCCGGTTTCCCGGCCTGGCGGCACATCAGGCCGGGGTGATCGACTCTTCCGGACGGCGCTCGAGCACCTGGTCGACCAGGCCGTAAGCCACCGCATCGGCCGCGCTCTTGAAGTTGTCGCGCTCGGTGTCGCGCGCGATGGTCTCCAGCGACTGGCCGGTGTGCTTGGCCAGCACTTCGTTCAGGCGCGAACGCAGGGTCAGGATCTCACGGGCGTGGATGTCGATATCCGTGGCCTGGCCCTGGAAGCCGCCCAGCGGCTGGTGGATCATCACGCGCGAATTCGGCAGCGCGTAACGCTTGCCGGCCGCGCCGGAAGCCAGCAGCAGCGCACCCATCGAGGCGGCCTGGCCGACGCAGATGGTGCTCACGTCCGGCTTGATGTACTGCATGGTGTCGTAGATCGCCATGCCGGCGGTGACCACGCCACCGGGCGAGTTGATGTAGATGCTGATGTCCTTTTCCGGATTGTCCGCTTCCAGGAACAGCAGCTGCGCCACCACTACGTTGGCCATGTGATCGTCGATCGGGCCCACGAGGAAGATCAGGCGCTCCTTCAACAGGCGCGAATAGATGTCATAGGCGCGCTCGCCGCGGCTGGTCTGTTCGACCACCATCGGAACCATGTTCAGGGCTGTGGTTCGGTTGTCCATTGTGAGGCACCTATTTTGGGGGGAACGACCCCGCGCCGGGGCGCGGGGCGTAAAACGCGGGCCGCTTACTGGCGGATCGCGTCCTGGAACGACAACTGCTCTTCCGTGTGCTGGGCGCGCTCGGCGATCCAGTCGATCACCTGCTCTTCCATCACGCGGTTCTGCAGCCCACTCATCAGCTGGGGGTCGTTGCGGTACATCTCAATGACCTGCTCCGGCTCTTCATAGGTCGAGGCGATCAGGCGCATGGTTTCGTTCAGGCGCTTGGGATCCAGGCGCAGGTCGTTGCGGCGGGCCACTTCGCCGACCAGCAGGCCAACCAGCACGCGCTTGGCGGCCGCGTCCTTGAAGCCTTCATGGGCGTCGGCCGGGATTTCGCCCGGGTTGCGGCCGCTGCGGCGGATCTGCTCGACCTGCTGGGCCAGCATGGCGCGGGCTTCGTTGTCGACCAGGCGCGGCGGCATTTCGACCGAGGCGTAGGCAGCGATCAGCTGCTCGCCCACTTCACGGCGCAGGCGGTTCATCAGGGCGCCCTTGAGCTCGCGCTCCAGGTTGGCGCGGATGTCCTTGCGGAACTGCTCCACGTCGCCGCCCTTCACGCCGAAGCTCTTGATGAACTCGGCATCCACCTCCGGCAGCACCGGCGCGGACACGTCCACCGCCTTGACGGTGACCTTGACCTGCTTGCCAGCCAGCGCCGGCACGCGCCAGTCGGCCGGGAACTCGACGTCCAGGGTCTTTTCTTCACCCTTGGCCAGGCCGACCAGGCCCTGTTCGATCTGCTCGAACATCATGCCCTGGCCCACCACCACGCTGCCCTTTTCGGTGCCTTCGGCCGGCAGGCGCTCATCGCCGGCCTGCGACCACGTTTCCAGCGCCACCAGGTCGCCCTCCTGGGCGCCACGGTCCACCGGGCTCCAGCTGCGGCGCTGTTCGCGCAGGTTGGTGATCATCTGGTCGATGTCGGCGTCGTTGATCTCGGCGGTGTGGCGCACGACGGTCAGCTTGCTGACGTCGACGTCGCCGAAGTCCGGCACCAGCTCGACGGTGGCCACGAAGGAGAACTCACCTGCGTCGCCCTTGTCGATGCGCGGCGCGCCGGCAATGCGCAGTTCGTGCTCGCGGATGGCGGCATCGAAGGTCTCACGCAGCAGGCCGTCAACGGCTTCGCTGCGAACCTGCTGGCCGAAGCGCTGCTCGATCACCTTGGCCGGCACCTTGCCCGGGCGGAAGCCCTTGATGCGCGCGGTGCGGGCGATTTCGCCCAGGCGGCCGCTGATGTGGGTCTGCAGGCGGTCTTCCGGCAGCGAGAAGGTCAGGCGGCGTTCCAGATTGCCGGTGGATTCGATCGAAGCTTGCATGTTGACTCCTGCCAACCGGTGGCGACGCCCCCGGCACGATGTGATTGGATGAAACGGGTTGAGAACGCGGGGTCGTGGACGCGCCTGCCCGCCGCAGCCCTGTAGTTTGGCCGATAACGGCCAGCGCCGCCAGCAGGGTGCCGGGAACGTCATTCCGGGGCGTGTTCAGGGGAGTCCCCTGCCCTGTCAGCTGGTGCGAAAGGGGGGACTCGAACCCCCACGCCTTGCGGCACTGGAACCTAAATCCAGGGCGTCTACCAATTCCGCCACTTTCGCGCTGGGCGCATTGTACGTGAAGACCAGAAGCAGGTCGCAGGTCGCAACACGCCATGCGTGTCCGCGCCATGCCCGATCGCAGGCAAGAAAAAAGCCACCCGGCGGACCGGATGGCTTCTGTCTTGGTGGGCTGTCAAGGATTCGAACCTTGGACCTATTGATTAAGAGTCAACTGCTCTACCAACTGAGCTAACAGCCCGAAAATCGGGAGGCGAATTATGACGCAATGCCGCACGGCGTTGCAAGGGGTTTCTGCGGAAATCGTTCAGACGCGGACGACGGGGGCGGGCACCGCGCAGGGTCACGCCATGCGTGTCCGCGCCATACCGGATCGCAGGCAAGAAAAAAGCCACCCGGCGGACCGGATGGCTTCTGTCTTGGTGGGCTGTCAAGGATTCGAACCTTG
>NZ_JBNBBE010000002.1:352-27055 GCF_050031795.1 Stenotrophomonas sp. SrG | reverse complement strand
GACCTATTGATTAAGAGTCAACTGCTCTACCAACTGAGCTAACAGCCCTGAAATCCCAGGCGCACAGTGTAGCGTTTGCGCCTTTTTTTGCAACCCCGATCCACTTCTGGTGAAACGGGTCCTTCAAATCAGTGGGGTGGCTGAGGGGATTCGAACCCCCGACCACCGGAATCACAATCCGGTACTCTAACCAACTGAGCTACAGCCACCACTGAAACCTGTTTATTCGTTTGAAACATCCTGACGCTTGCACCGATGGTGCGCCCGACAGGAATCGAACCTGTAACCGCCGGCTTAGAAGGCCGGTGCTCTATCCAGTTGAGCTACGGGCGCCCGGACCGGATTGTCGCATTCCCATCCCGTTTTGAGCAGCGGGATGTGGTCGGGGTAGAGGGATTCGAACCCCCGACATCCTGCTCCCAAAGCAGGCGCGCTACCAGACTGCGCTATACCCCGGTGGTTTGATCCCTCGAGGTTCCCCCCGAAAGAGTCGGCTATTGTGGGAATCGGCGAGGCATCTGTCAACGGTTTTCACAAGGTTTTTCACATTCGTGATCGGGCGCTATGCTTTCTGCAGCGGCCGGACGGCCCTACCCCTACCCTTCAAGGAGATTGGCAATGCGCAGCGGCAATCCCGCACTTTCGGAGTCGACGTTCCTCGACCTGGCCAGCGGCTCGGTGGTGACCTCGCCCGACCAGGTGATGACCATCAACGGCACGGTCAACAAGACCGGCATCCTGCTGTTGCTGACCGTGCTCACTGCTGCCTTCGCCTGGAGCCAGGCCATCGGCGCCGACGGCCAGATCGCCCCGGGCGCGATGATCTATGCCATCGGCGGCGCCATCGGCGGGCTGGTCCTGGCCCTGGTGACGGTGTTCAAGAAGGAATGGTCGCCGGTCACCGCGCCGATGTACGCGCTGGTGGAAGGCTTCTTCCTGGGCGCGATCTCGGCGGTGTTCGAAGCGCGCTTCCCGGGCATCGTATTCCAGGCCGTGCTGCTCACCTTCGGCACCCTGTTTGCCCTGCTGGCGGCCTACCGCAGCGGCCTGATCAAGGTCACCGAGAACTTCAAGCTGGGCGTGGTGGCAGCCACTGGCGGCATCGCGCTGCTGTACCTGGCCTCGTTCGTGCTCAGCTTCTTCAACATCAACGTGCCGGTGATCCATGAAGCCAGCTGGCTCGGCATCGCCTTCAGCCTGTTCGTGGTGGTGGTGGCCGCGCTGAACCTGGTGCTGGACTTCGACTTCATCGAAACCGGCGCCGCCGCGCGCGCACCGAAGTACATGGAGTGGTACGGCGCGTTCGGCCTGATGGTCACCCTGGTGTGGCTGTATGTGGAATTCCTGCGGCTGCTGTCGAAGTTGCAGCAGCGTTGAGGCGTAGCATCAACGCGGGTAGAGCCGACTGTTAGTCGGCTGCTGTTCGACCGCACGTAAACGCAACGAAAAAGGGCACCCGATGGGGTGCCCTTTTTTTTGGAGCAGCCGACTGACAGTCGGCTCTACCTGTGGAGCAGCCGACTGACAGTCGGCTCTACCGTCGGCTCTACCGTCGGCTCTACCGTCGGCTCTACCGCGCCCGGTTACAGGCGGCTGGCGATGGCCTGGGCGAAGCCCATGGTGTTGCCGGTGCCGCCGAGGTCGCCGGTCAGCGAGTCCTTGGCTTCCAGCGTGGCCACGATGGCCTTGCGCAGGCGCTCGGCGTTTTCAGTCTGGCCGACATGGTCCAGCATCTGCGCGGCCGCCAGCAGCAGCGCGCACGGATTGGCCTTGCCCTGGCCGGCGATGTCCGGGGCGGTGCCGTGCACGGCTTCGAAGATCGCCGCGTTCTCACCGATGTTGGCACCCGGGGCCAGGCCCAGGCCGCCGACGAGGCCGGCGCACAGGTCGGAGATGATGTCGCCGAACAGGTTGGTGGTGACGATCACGTCGAACTGCTCCGGACGCATCACCAGCTGCATGCAGCAGTTGTCGACGATCATTTCCTGGAACTCGATGTCCGGGTACTTGGCCGCCACTTCGCGCGCCACGGCCAGGAACAGGCCCGAGGTCGACTTGATGATGTTGGCCTTGTGCACGGCGGTGACCTTCTTGCGGCCGGTGCTGCGGGCCAGCTCGAAGGCGTAGCGCACGATGCGCTCGGAGCCCTTGCGGGTGATGCGGGTGCCGGAGAACGCGGTTTCACCGTCGGCCGACACTTCCTGGCCTTCGGCCAGGTAGGCGCCTTCGGTGTTCTCACGCACGGTGACCAGGTCCACGCCGTCTCCGAAACGCGACTTGGTGTTGGGGAACGATACCGCCGGACGCACGTTGGCGTACAGGTCGAAGTGGCGGCGCAGGCTGACGTTGATCGAGGTGAAGCCACCACCGACCGGCGTGGTCAGCGGGCTCTTCAGGGCGATCTTGTTGCGTGCGATCGATTCCAGGGTGGAGGCCGGCATCAGGTCGCCGTGCTTTTCCAGCGCGACCAGGCCAGCGTCGGCATCTTCGTACTCAAAGCCGGTGTCCAGCTTGCCGAGCACGAACAGGGTGGCGTCCATGATCTCCGGGCCGATGCCGTCACCGCGGATGACCGTGATTTTCTGCGTCATTTGATCTGTTTCCGAACCGAGGGGGAGCGCCGTGGGTCCGGGGTCCGGAGCGTCGGCGCAAGGGAAGTTTCACCCGCAATTATGCCCCAGCCAGCCCCCGGACCCCAAATAGACCAAGGTAGCGCCGACCGTTGGCCGGCCCACCGATCGCCTGGGCCCGTACCGACCAACGGTCGGTAGCTACCGGGCCTGCGGCCCCATGGCCACGCGGGCGATCCGTACCGACCAACGGTCGGTACCTACAGGCGCCGTGACGCGCCGGGGTAGCGCCCGACCGTTGGTCGGGCGGCGCCATGCATCAATGTTCGTGGACGGCCGGGGCTGCAGCGCCGCCTTCCAGCTGGTCCAAAAAGTCCACGGCCCGGCGCAGGTGCGGGATCACGATCGAACCACCCACCACCAAACCGACCGAGAAGGTCTCGAAGAACTCCTCGCGGGTCACCCCGGCGTCCTTGCACTGGGCCACGTGGTAGCTGATGCAGTCGTCGCAGCGCAGCACCATCGAGGCGACCAGGCCCAGCAGCTCCTTGGTCTTCACATCCAGTGCGCCGGCCTGGTAGGTCTGGGTGTCGAGCGCGAAGAAGCGCCGCACCACCTGATTGGGCTCACCCAGGATGCGCTGGTTCATGCGCTGGCGGAACTCGGTGAACTCGGCGATCCGGTCCTTGCCGGCGTCGTCCGCAGCGCTCATGCGCCTTCCCCGTTCAGCAGCGGCTCAAGCTTTCCTTCGCGGTGCAGGGCCATCATGTCGTCGTACCCGCCCACATGGACTTCACCGACGAAGATCTGCGGCACGCTGGTGCGGCGGGTCTTGGCCATCATCTTCTCGCGCTCGACCGGGTCCAGGTCAATGCGGACCTCGGTCCAGCTCTGGCCCTTGCTCTTCAGGAAGTTTTTGGCCGCCACGCAGTACGGACAGACGGCAGTCGAATAGATGGTGATGGGCGGCGTCCCACCCGGGTTGGAAGCGACATCTTGGCTCACGGGAAACTCCACGGCAGAACGAGTGTCTGTATATGGTAGCCCTGCGCTGGATTTTCCATGTCATCACCGCAACACTGCGGATCACCCGCAGCCCCAGGAGTTCCTGTTTGCGCCCTTTGCTGCTCTCTGCCGCGTTGACCCTGGCCTTGGCCGCCCCCTTGGCGTCGGCCCAGGACAGCAAGCTGCCGGACATCGGCTCGTCGGCCGGTGAACTGCTGACCCCGGCGCGCCAGGCCGAGTACGGCGGGATGATGCTGCGCGAGCTGCGCAACTACGGCTTCCTGCTGGATGACCCGCTGGTGGACGACTGGCTGCAGACCATGGGCGCGCGGCTGGGCTCCAACAGCGCCCAGCCGCGCCAGTCCTACACGTTCTTCATGCTCCGGGACCGGCAGATCAACGCCTTCGCCACCCTGGGCGGCTACGTGGGGGTCAACGCCGGGCTGGTGCTGACCGCAGAACGCGAGGACGAGGTGGCCGCGGTGCTGTCCCACGAAATCGCCCACGTCACCCAGCAGCACGTGCTGCGCGGGGTGGAACGGGCCCAGCGCGACCAGATCCCGATCCTGCTGGGCATGCTGGCGGCGGTGGTGGCCGCGCAGCAGGCTGGCGGCAACTCCTCCGGCGATGCCACCATGGCCGCGATCACCTCCGGCATGGGGCTGATGCAGCAGCGCCAGATCAACTACACCCGCAGCAACGAATCGGAGGCCGACCGCCTGGGCATCCGCACCCTGGCCCGCAGCGGCTACGACGTGGATGCGATGGCCGGCTTCTTCGAACGCATGTCCGCCTCGATGCGCGGCAATGCCGGCGGCTATTCGGTCCCGGATTTCCTGCAGACCCACCCGGTCAACACCACCCGCATCAGCGAAGCCAAGGCCCGCGCCGAGCAGATGAAGAAGGACACGGTGCTGCTCACCACCGAAGTGCCCGGCGGGGTGCGCCAGGAACGGGTGGACCCGGCC
This sequence comes from Stenotrophomonas sp. SrG, assembly GCF_050031795.1. Lineage (NCBI taxonomy): Bacteria > Pseudomonadati > Pseudomonadota > Gammaproteobacteria > Lysobacterales > Lysobacteraceae > Stenotrophomonas > Stenotrophomonas sp. SrG. The sequence goes on along the minus strand of NZ_JBNBBE010000002.1, from coordinate 22,512 downwards.
GACCCGGCGCTGTCCGACCCGCTGGTCCGGCGCACCAACCCGCTGCTGCCTTCCTCGATGCAGATCTCGGTGAATTCGCTGAGCCGGGGCGGCACTGGCCAGTTCGAGTGGGCGCGCGAGCGCCTGCGCGTGCTCAGCGCCGATACCCCGGGCGAGCTGGCCACCGAGTACCAGAACCTGCAGCGCGCGCAGAAGAGCGGCCTCAACGACGCCCAGCGCTATGGGCTGGCCCTGGCGCGCCTGCGCAACAGCGGTGCGGCCGAGGCCCGGCGCGACCTCACCGAACTGCTCAAGGACCACCCGGACAACCTGTGGGTGGCACTGGCGCTGGCCGAGTCCGAGTCGCGCTCGGGCCAGCCGGCCCAGGCCAACGCCCGCTTCGACGCGCTGCTGCGCCAGCACCCCGGCAGCCGCCCGGTGGCGCTGACCTACGCCGAGATCCTGAACGAACAGGGCGGGCGCGAAGCCGGCCAGCGCGCGCAGGCGATGCTGCGCCCGCTGTTGTCGCAAAGCGGCAACGATCCGGTGTTCCAGCAGCGCTATGCCCGCGCCAGCGAGCTGGCCGGCGACACCCTGCGCGCCAGCGAGGCCTACGCCGAGGCCGCGTTCCTGAACGGCCGGCCGGAGCAGGCGTTGATGCAGCTGCAGGCGCTCAAGAAGCAGCCCGCACTGGATTACGTGGGCCGGGCCCGGGTGGATGCGCGGATCGAGAGCATCACCCCCACCGTGCTGGAGATGCGCCGGCAGGGCATCAACGACCCGGAGCTGGAACGGCGCTGAACCGTGCGCGGATGACCGTGGGATGGCAATGCCCTCATGGCCGTCACAAACATGTCATGAAACCGTAGTCTACTGGGCTCAATCCCGGTCTGATGAGCAATACGGTGGGCACGTGCAGAAACGCATCCTGATCGTCGATGACGAACCCGCGATCCGCGAAATGGTCGCCTTTGCCCTGCGCAAGGGTGATTACGACCCGATCCACGCCGGTGACGCCCGCGAAGCGCAGACGGCCATCGCCGACCGCGTGCCGGACCTGATCCTGCTGGATTGGATGTTGCCGGGCACCAGCGGGCTGGACCTGGCCCGGCGCTGGCGCAAGGAGGCCCTCACCCGCGAGGTGCCGATCATCATGCTGACCGCGCGCGGCGAAGAGAACGACCGCGTCGGCGGGCTCGAAGCCGGGGTGGATGACTACGTGGTCAAACCGTTCTCGGCCCGCGAACTGCTGGCCCGCATCCGTGCCGTGATGCGGCGGGCGCGCGACGACGACGAGGACGGCAGCGTGGCGGTGGGCAGCATCCGCATCGACGGTGCCGCGCACCGGGTGTTCGCCGGCGACCAGCCGGTGCCGATCGGCCCGACCGAGTACCGCCTGCTGCACTTCTTCATGACCCACCCCGAGCGCGTATACACCCGTGCCCAGTTGCTGGACCATGTGTGGGGCGGCAGCGTATATGTGGAGGAGCGCACCATCGATGTGCACATCCGCCGGCTGCGCAAGACGCTGGAACCGTTCGGCGCTGAAAACATGGTGCAGACCGTGCGCGGTGCAGGCTACCGGTTCTCGACCTCGACCTGATTTTTTCCTGGGACCGCAATGCCGCGCCACATCCGCTCCGCCTGGTTGAAAACCCTTGCCACCCTCGCCGTGCTGCTGCTTGCCGCCGGCCTGGTGGGCCTCGCCACCGGGCATGTGTGGATGTGCATCGCACTGGCCTCCATTGGTGCGCTGGCCTGGCACTACTGGCGGCTGCGCAAGGTGCTGCGCCGGCTCACCGCGCGCCAGCGCTGGGACATGAGCGGCGGCAACGGGGTCTGGAACGAACTGGACCGGCTGCTGTACCGCAACCAGCTGGAAATGCGCACGCGCAAGCGGCGCCTGCTGGACATGCTGCGCAGCTACCGCGCTGCTGCCGCCGCGTTGCCGGATGCGGTGGTGGTGGTGGACCGCAACAGCCAGCGCGTGCAGTGGTTCAACGAATCGGCCACCACGCTGCTCGGCCTGCACCATCCCGGTGACCTGGGCGAGGCTCTGGTCGCGCGCCTGCAGCCGATGCCGCTGGCGCACTGGCTGGCCGGCGGCCGCAATGCCGAACCGATCCTGGACGTGCCCTCCCCGGTCGATCCGGCGATCCGGCTCAACCTGCGCCTGATTCCCTATTCGCCCGACTACTGGCTGCTGATCGCGCGCGATGTGAGCAAGCTGCTGCGGCTGGAGCAGGTGCGCCGCGACTTCGTGGCCAACGTCTCGCATGAGCTGCGCACGCCGCTGACGGTGGTGCACGGTTACCTGGACATGATGGAGCCGGAGGATTTCCCCGGCACCGGGCCGATGCTGGAGGAAATGCGCAGGCAGTCGCAGCGCATGGCCCAGCTGGTCGAAGACCTGCTGACCCTGTCGCGGCTGGAATCGCAGGAACACACCGAAGAAGAAACCGTGGCGATGGCGCCGATGCTGGCCACGCTGCGCCGCGAAGCCGAGGCGCACAGCCAGGGCCGCCACCAGATCAGCGTGATCGACAGCGCCGGGGTGGACCTGCAGGGCTCCAACAAGGAACTGCACAGCGCCTTTTCCAATCTGGTCACCAACGCGGTGCGCTACACCCCGGCCGGCGGCCGGGTCGAGGTGGAGCTGGCCCGCGAAGGCCACGGCGTGGTGCTGGCGGTACGCGATACCGGCTATGGTATTCCCGCCACCCACCTGCCGCGCCTGACCGAGCGTTTCTACCGCGTTTCCAGCAGCCGCTCGCGCGAAAGCGGTGGCACCGGGCTGGGCCTGTCGATCGTCAAGCACATCCTGGGCCTGCACCACGCGCGCCTGGAGATCCAGAGCGAGGTCGGCAAGGGCAGCGTGTTCTCGTGCCACTTCGATGCCGACCACGTGCGCGAGCGCACCGACGTGGCCACCCTTTCCTCTGCAGAAGACTCCTCCGCATGAGCACCCTCGTTCCCATCGCCATGCCGGCGGAAACCGATCCACTGCGCGACCCGGCCCTGTACATCAACCGCGAGCTGTCGCAGCTGGATTTCAACTTCCGCGTGCTGGCCCAGGCGATGGACCCGCAGGTACCTGTGCTGGAGCGGCTGCGCTTCATGTGCATCTCCTGCACCAACCTGGACGAGTTCTTCGAGATCCGCGCCGCCGCGGTGCGCCACGCGCAGGAATTCGGCCTGCCGCCGGCGCCGGATGGGATGGCGCCGCAGACCATCCTCAACGCCATCCATGACCGCGCCGCGGAGCTGGTGGACCAGCAGTACCGCTGCTGGAACGACACGCTGCGCCCCGCGCTGCACGAGGCCGGCATCGACGTGCTGGGCCGGCACTCCTGGAACCACCGCCAGAAGCGCTGGCTGCGCGCCTACTTCCGCAACGAGATCATGCCGGTGCTGTCGCCGCTGGGCCTGGATCCGTCGCACCCGTTCCCGAAGATCCTCAACAAATCGCTGAACATCGTGGTGGTGCTCAAGGGCACCGATGCGTTCGGCCGCGCCGGCCACCTGGCCATCGTGCGCGCGCCGCGCTCGCTGCCGCGCATCATCCAGCTGCCGCAGACCCTGGGCGGGCCGCAGACCTTCGTGTTCCTGTCCTCGGTGCTGTCCACCTTCGTCGGCGAACTGTTCCCGGGCATGGAAGTCCAGGGTGCCTATCAGTTCCGGGTGACCCGCAATTCCGAGCTGGTGGTGGACGAGGAAGAAGTGGAGAACCTGGCGCTGGCACTGCGCGACGAGCTGGTCGATCGCGGCTACCGGCCGGCGGTGCGGCTGGAAATCGCCCAGGACTGTCCGCGCGACATCGTGCGCACGCTGCTGCAGAACTTCGGCCTGACCGAGAACGCGGTGTACCGCATCGACGGCCCGGTCAACCTCAACCGTGTCATCCAGCTGTACGACCTGCTGGCCCGACCGGAACTCAAGTACCCGCCGATGAGCCCGCGCACGCTGCGCGACAGCGACGGCATCTTCGAGGTGGTGGCACGCAAGGACGTGCTGCTGCACCACCCCTTCGACGCCTTCACCGCCGTGCTCGACCTGATCAAGCAGGCCGCGGTGGACCCGAACGTGCTGGCGATCAAGCAGACGCTGTACCGCACCGGCAAGGATTCGCTGATCGTCGATGCGCTGATCCAGGCCGCACGCAACGGCAAGGACGTCACCGTGGTGGTGGAGCTTCGCGCGCGCTTCGACGAGGAAGCCAACCTGGGCCTGGCCGACCGCCTGCAGGAAGCGGGCGTGCAGGTGGTGTACGGCGTGGTGGGCTACAAGACCCACGCCAAGATGCTGCTGATCGTGCGCCGCGAAGGCCGCAAGCTGCGCCGTTACGTGCACCTGGGCACCGGCAACTACCACAGCGGCACCGCGCGGGCGTACACCGACCTGAGCCTGATCACCGCCGATGCCGATATCGGCAACGACGTGCACCTGCTGTTCCAGCAGCTGTCCGGGCTGGCCCCGCGCACGCGCCTGAAGCGCCTGCTGCAGTCGCCGTTCACCCTGCACGACGGGCTGCTGCAGCGGATCGAGCGCGAGATGCACCTGGCCCAGAACGGCCGCCCGGGGCGGATCATCGCCAAGATGAATGCCCTCAACGAACCGCAGGTGGTGCGTGCGCTGTATGCCGCATCGCAGGCCGGGGTGCAGATCGACCTGATCGTGCGCGGGGCGTGCACGCTGCGCCCGGGCGTACCGGGGGTCTCGGACAACATCCGGGTCCGTTCCATCGTGGGCCGTTTCCTGGAACACAGCCGCGTCTACTGGTTCGGCAACGACGGCGCGTCCGAGCTGTACTGCGCCAGCGCCGACTGGCTGGAGCGCAACCTGCTGCGCCGGGTGGAGACCTGCTTCCCGATCCTGGACCCGGAGCTGGCCCGCAAGGTGTACCGCGATGTGCTGCAGAACTACCTGGACGACAACCTCAACGCCTGGGAACTGCACGCCGACGGCGAGTACCGCAAATGCAGCCCCGGCCCCGACCAGCCCCCGCACTCGGCGCAGATGGCGTTGATGCAAGGGTTGTAGATCGAAGATCTACAACCCGGGTAGATCCCGACCGTTGGTCGGGATTCGTTCGGTGCGGCCTCCGGTCGCATCATGTGAAGGCCGTGCGGTGACGCCGCGACCCACCCTTCGGCTACCATTCGCAAATGCCGCATACCTCCACGACTCCGCCCGCCCTGCAGGATGGCGACCTGCTCGCCGCCGTCGACCTCGGTTCGAACAGCTTCCACATGGTCATCGCGCGCTACACGCTCGGGCAGCTGCGCGTGGTCGACCGCTTGCGCGAGACCGTGCGGATGGCCGATGGCCTGGATGGCAAGGGCGGCCTGTCGGCCGACGCGCGCCAACGCGCGCTGGAGTGCCTGGCCCGGTTCGGCCAGCGCATCCGTGGCATTCCTTCGGTACGCGTGCGCGCGTTGGCTACCAACACCGTGCGCCAGCTGCGCTCGCCGCAGGCGTTCCTGATGCCGGCCGAAACCGCGCTGGGGCATGCCATCGAAGTGGTCAGCGGGCGCGAAGAGGCCCGCCTGATCTACCTGGGCGTGGCCCATGCGCAGCCGCCCAAGCCGGACCAGCGCCGGCTGGTGATCGACATCGGCGGCGGCTCCACGGAATTCATCATCGGCCAGGGCATGCAGACCCTGGAGCGCGAAAGCCTGCAGGCCGGCTGCATCGCCAGCACCCGGCGCTTCTTCCCGGGCGGCAAGCTGAGCAAACGCCGTTGGAAGGATGCGCTGACCGAGATCGGCGCCGAGTTCCAGCAGTTCGCCACCAAGTACCGCGCGCTGGGCTGGCACGAAGCGCTGGGCTCGTCAGGCACGCACAAGGCGATCAGCGAAATCTGCGCCACCATGAAGCTGAGCAAGGGCGCGATCACCGCCGAAGCGCTGCCGCAGCTGCGCGATGAGCTGCTCAAGGCCAAGCGCATCGAGGACATCAACCTGCCCGGGCTGTCGCCCGATCGTCGGCCGATCATCGCCGGCGGCATCCTGGTGCTGGAAGCGGCGTTCCAGGCGCTGGGCCTGCAGAAGCTGCTGGTCAGCAAGGCGGCGATGCGCGAAGGCATCCTGTACGACATCCTGGGCCGCGCCAGCGAGAACGACCTGCGCGACGAATCGGTGGACGCGCTGACCCTGCGCTACGGCATCGATACCGTGCAGGCCGATCGCGTGCAGCGCACCGCGCTGGACCTGTTCGCCCAGGTCGAAGGCAGCTGGAACCTGGACCCGGACGACGCACGCATGCTCGGCTGGGCAGCGCGCCTGCACGAGCTGGGCCTGATGATCGCCCACAGCGGCTACCACGTGCATGGCAGTTACGTGCTGGAGAACTCGGACATCGCCGGCTTCTCGCGCCAGGAACAGCAGCTGCTGGCCGCGCTGGTGCGCAGCCACCGCCGCAACGTCTCCAAATCCGCGTTCGACGCCCTGCCCGAACGCCTGCTGTTGCCGGCCCGGCGCATGACCGCCCTGCTCCGGCTGGCGGTGCTGCTCAACCGTGCCCATGAGGACACCCCCGTGCCGGCGCTGGAGCTCAGCGCCGACGACAGCCGGATGTCGCTGATCCTGCCGCAGGCCTACATCGATGCCCGGCCACTGCTGCGCGCCGACCTGATCGGCGAAACCGATGGCATGGCCGGGCTCGGCGTCCAGTTCCGCCCGTTCGTGGCCTGAGCCGCGTCCGCGGCACCCGCCTCGCTGCCGCTACAGACACTGCGCCACCATACGTGACGGTGTGCGCAGATCCACGTGCTGCGTCGCAGCATCCTGATACATTGCGACATATCCGGATACATCGGACAGATTCAGCAAATCTTCACAATCCATTGATGCATAAGGAAATTTGTCTATTTGGTTACGAAGAGGTGAATTTTTTTTGGCAAAAGCTTTACACCGGCTTAACGACTGGGACTAAGATCGAGTCACCGGCCCATTTGGGCTGGTTTTCGAGGAACGCGGGGCACTTGGGACCCCCGCCTACCTCTTTTGATTCAGTTCTGAACCAGAGAGAGAGCCAAATGACTTCACGCATCAACGTACTCGGGCAGGCGATCCGCTATGCCCTGGTCGCCGGTACCGCTGGCCTGGTGGCCGCCCCGGCCATGGCACAGGACGCGCCGAACCCCACCAACCTGGATCGCATCGAGATCACCGGTTCGCGCATCCGTACGGTGGACGTGGAAACCGCGCAGCCGGTGTTTGCGATCAGCCGCACCGACATCGAGCGCCAGGGCTTCAGCTCGGTCGCCGACATCCTGCAGAACGTGACCGCCATGGGCAGCCCGACGATCAGCCGCGCCAACGCGCTGACCGCCGGTGAGAACGCCGGCGGCACCTACATCGACATGCGCAACCTGGGCACCCAGCGCACGCTGGTGCTGGTCAATGGCAAGCGCCTGGGCATCAGCACCTCCGGCTACCAGGACGTGTCGACCCTGCCCGTCTCCGCCGTCGAGCGCATCGAAGTGCTGAAGGACGGCGCCTCGGCCATCTATGGTTCCGACGCGATGGCCGGCGTGGTCAACATCATCACCCGCGGCAACGTCACCGGCGTCACCGCCAACGTCTACCACGGTCAGTACAGCGAAGGCGACGGCGCCCGCGACCGCTTCGACGTGGTGGCCGGCTGGAGCAATGACCGCATCTCGCTGACCCTGTCGGCCGAACACGCTGAAGAGAAGGGCGTGTGGGCGCGCGACCGTGGCTTCAGCCAGTACGGCATGACCGATCGCCACCCGCTGGATTCCAGCAACTGGACCACCATCAGCCAGTACGGCCAGATCACCGGTCTGCGCGGCCCGGGCTGCACGGCCACTGCCGGCTGCGGCTACTCGCTCAACCGCGGTTCGGACCCGACCCTGCCGGGCAACTACCACCGCACCGACACCACCCCGTTCACCGGTGATGTGAGCAACGCCAACGACCAGATGCACGTGATGTATCCGCTCAAGCGCGATTCGGTGTACTTCGATGGGCGCTTTGCGATCACCGACAGCATCAACTTCCGCACCGAGCTGGGTTACAACGAGCGTGAGTCGAGCCGCCAGATCGCCGGTTACCCGCTGCAGTCCAGCACCGCCGGGGTCGGCTCGATGTCGATCAACAGCTACTTCAATCCGTTCGGCAACCAGCACGGCTATGCCACGCCGACCGCAGTGGCCTGGAATCGTCGTACCTGGGAAGTTCCGCGCGTTACCACCAGCAACCTGAAGACCTACCGCGCGGTGGCCTCGTTCGACGGTTCGTTCGACATCGGCGAGCGCTACTTCGACTGGGAAGCGGGCTACCAGTACAACCGCAATGAACTGGAATCGGTGGCCACCGGCAACCTGCACAAGGCGCGTGTCGCCGGCGGCGTGGGTCCGTCGTTCCTCAACGCGCAGGGCCAGGTGCAGTGCGGTACCGCCGCCGCCCCGATCTCGTTCGACGTGTGCAAGCCGTGGAACCCGCTGGTGGCGTACGGCGTGACCGCGCCGAACGGCCTGTATGGCAATGAGGAGCTGCAGGCGTGGCTGTTCCCGGAAGAAACCACCAAGGGCCGCACCACCTCGAAGAACTTCTTCGCCAACATCGCCGGTTCCATCTTCACCCTGCCGGCCGGCGACCTGGGCTTCGCCTTCGGCGTTGAAAGCCGCAAGGAAGAAGGCAAGTACACCCCCGATGCGCTGGCCCAGACCGGTGCCACCACCAACCTGGCCGCCGGCCCGACCGGTGGCGACTACACCGTCAACGAAGCCTACCTGGAGCTCAACATCCCGGTGCTGGCCGACCTGCCCGGTGCGAAGGAACTGACCTTCAACGGCGCCACCCGCTTCTCGGACTACGACACCTTCGGCAACACGCTCAACAGCAAGTTCGGTTTCAAGTGGAAGCCGATCGACTCGCTGATGGTGCGCGGTACCTGGGCCGAAGGCTTCCGTTCGCCCACCATCAACGACCTGTTCGGTGGCGGTTCGGAAACCTTCGCGCAGTTCAGCGATCCGTGCGACACCGTGTTCGGCTCTTCGCGCACCAGCGCCGAAGTGCGCGCCCGCTGCTCGCGTGACATCGCCAGCGCCGCCACGTTCCGCCAGCTGCGCCAGGGCGGCACGCCGGTGACCGTGGCTACCGATGCCACCCCGGTGCCGTTCACCTCCGGCTCCAACCCGACGCTGACCCCGGAAACCTCCAAGAGCAAGACGCTGGGCCTGGTGTGGAGCCCCGGCTTCATCCAGAACTTCAACGCCTCGCTGGACTGGTGGAAGATCCGCATCGACAACACGATCATTGCCGACACCCCCACCCAGATCCTGATCGACTGCTATGAGCAGGGCATCGACGCGCGCTGCTCGCGCTTCGAACGCGATCCGGTCACCGGCATCGTGACCAACCTGAAGTTCGGCAACCGCAACGCCGGTTTCCTCGAAACCGAAGGCTACGACCTGGACCTGAACTACCGGATGGACACCGACTTCGGCAAGTTCTCGCTGAACTCGGCCACCACCTACGTGTCGAGCAACATCTACCGTTCGACCAATGACGCCAGCGTCGTGCCGACCCCCACCAATGGCATCGGCAGCGGCTTCCGCGTCCGCTCCAACCTGGTGCTGGGTTGGGACCTGGAAAACTTCGGCATGAGCTGGACCGCCCGCTATTACTCCGGGGTGAAGGAACAGTGCGCCAACATCGCGCTGTACCCGGAAGAGTGCTCGGATCCGAACCAGTACGCACCGTGGTACAAGGGCTCGCGCAACTACAACGAGCGTGGTTCGGTCACCTTCCACGACCTGCAGTTCCGCTACAACCTGCCGTGGGAAGCCACCGTGTCGGTCGGCGCCAACAACGTCTTCGACAAGCTGGGCCCGATCATGTACAGCAAGCCGAACTCGGCCTTCTCGTACTACGGCGGTTACGACATCGGTCGCTTCATCTACATGAAGTACCAGCAGCGTTTCTGATCGCCCTGCGCGGTTGATGCACGATGACCACGGCCCTTCGGGGCCGTGGTTTTTTGTGCCCGGCGCGGCGTCATGTGCCGGTCATGTCGATGTCATGTCGGCTACATCGCCAGCCCCGAGCATGCCTTCAAACCGGAGGCCCGCCATGCGCTATGCCATCGTCACTGAAACGTACCCCCCCGAAGTCAACGGCGTTGCCCTGACCGTGCAGGGACTGGAACAGGGACTGCGCGCGGCCGGGCATGAGGTGGACCTGGTGCGCCCGCGCCAGGCCGACGACACCGATGCCGGCGGTGCGCTGCTGGTGCAGGGCGCCGGGCTGCCCCGCTACCCCGGCCTGCGCTTCGGACTGCCGGCCCCCAAGCGGCTCGCCCGGCAGTGGCAGCAGCAGCGGCCGGATGCCATCTACATCGCCACCGAGGGCCCGCTGGGCTGGTCGGCACTGCGCACCGCGCGGCGCCTGGGTATTCCGGTCGCCACCGGCTTCCACACCCGCTTCGACGAATACCTGCCCGACTACGGCGTGGCCTGGTTGCAGGCCGCCGCCCTGCGCTGGATGCGGCGCTTCCACAACCAGGCCGATGCCACCCTGGTGCCCACCCAGGAGCTGCAGCAGTTCCTCGGCGACCAGGGCTTCGACCGGGTGCGCCTGCTGGCACGCGCGGTGGACAGCAGCCAGTTCGAGCCGACGCGGCGCGACCCGGCACTGCGCGAGGAATGGGGCATCGACGGCAGCGGCTTCGCGGCGATCTACGTGGGACGCATCGCTGCGGAAAAGAACCTGGCGCTGGCGGTGAAAGCGTTCCGCCGGCTGCAGCAGGTGCGGCCCAAGGCCCGCTTCGTGTGGGTGGGCGATGGCCCGGCCCGCGAGAAACTGGCCCATGAAAACCCGGACTTCATCTTCTGTGGGGTGCAGCGCGGCGATGCGCTGGCGCGCCATTTTGCCAGCGGCGACCTGTTCCTGTTCCCCAGCCGCAGCGAGACCTTCGGCAACGTCACGCTGGAAGCGATGGCCAGTGGCGTGACTACGGTGGCATTCGACTACGGCGCGGCCCGCGAGCACCTGCGCACCGATGAGAACGGGGTAGCGGTGGACGATGACAACGCTTTCGTCAATGCGGCCGTGCGCCTGGCCGGCGATGACGCCGAGCGCGACCGGTTGGGCCGCAATGCGGCCGTGGCGATGACGCGGCTGCATCCGCAGCAGGTCGTCGCCGAGTTCGAGGCCCTGCTTGCCGAACTGGCCAGTGCCCGGAGGTCGCATGCGGACCACGCCGCTTGATGCCCTGCGCGGGCGCGAAACCCGCTGGTGCCGGCGCGCCAACCACTATTGTCGGCACCGCCGCGTGCGCCGCGCGTTCTCGATGGTCAGCCGCCTCGGCGACGGAATGTTCTGGTATGCGCTGATGGGCGCACTGGTGCTGCTGGACGGCTTCGATGGCCTGCGCGCGTCGCTGCACATGGCCGCTACCGGCCTGATGGCGTTGCTGCTGTACAAAAGCCTGAAGCGCTGGACCCGGCGCCCCCGCCCCTATGCGGCCGACCTGCGCATCCGTGCCTGGGTGGCGCCGCTGGACGAATTCAGTTTCCCGTCCGGGCACACCCTGCATGCGGTGTCGTTCACCATCGTGGCGCTGGCCTACTACCCGTGGCTGGCGCCGGTGCTGGTGCCGTTCACGGCGGCGGTAGGGGTGTCGCGGGTGGTGCTGGGGCTGCATTACCCCAGCGACGTGCTGGCCGCCACGGCGATTGCCACGGCGTTGGCAGGCGCCAGCCTGCAATGGTTGTCCCTGCCGGTGTGAGGGATGGCAGATTTCGCGCAGCCACGCAGGGCGTGGCTCTACGGACCTGACGATCTACAATACGGGCATGACTACGCTGTTCATCTCCGATCTGCATCTGGACCCGAGCCGTCCAGCCATCACCGACCTGTTCCTGGACTTCCTGCGCCGCGAGGCGATGCAGGCCGATGCCCTGTACATCCTGGGCGACCTGTTCGAGGCCTGGATCGGCGATGACACCCCCTCCCCCGCCGCCGATGCGGTGGCCGACGCGCTCAAGGCGGTCGCAGACGCCGGGGTGCCGGTGTACTTCATCCGCGGCAACCGCGATTTCCTGGTGGGCGAGGACTACGCCCGTCGCGCCGGCTTCCGCATCCTGCCCGACCCGAGCGTGATCGACCTGTACGGCACCCCGGTGCTGCTGCAGCACGGCGACCTGCTGTGCACCGATGATGTGGCCTACCAGCAGTTCCGCGCACAGACCCGCGACCCGGTGTTCCAGGCCCAGTTCCTGGCCCAGCCGCTGGCCGCACGCATCGCCTTCGCGCAGAAAGCGCGCGATGCCAGCCAGGCGCGCCAGTCGGAAATGAAACAGGGTGACCGCGCCACCTTCGAGACCGTGACCGACGTGGCGCCCGATGAGGTCACCGCGACCTTCGTGCGGCATGGGGTGGACACGATGATCCATGGCCACACCCACCGCCCTGCCATCCACAGCCTGCAGGCCGGCGGCCGCGCGTGCACGCGCATCGTGCTGGGCGACTGGTACGAGCAGGGCTCGGTGCTGCGGGTCACCCCGCAGGGGTGGACGCTGGATTCATTGGCGTAGGAGCGTATCGACCAACGGTCGATACCTACCCGGTAGCACACAACCGTTGGTCGTGTGCTCCGGAAACCATCAGCGGAACGCAGCCACCGCCGCCTTGGTGTTGACCAGCACGCGCTGGTTGTCGGCACTGGAGGCGATGCCCATCGGAATCCCGTTGTAGCTGATGTTGGGATTGGACCAGAAGTTCAGGCGCGGGCAGCCTGAGGTGCAGTCGTAGGCCATGATCGTGCGCCAGCGCGCGCCGGTGGCCGGCTGGTAGCGATACCCATGGCCGTAGGCATACGGCGAGGTGCTGGAGTCGGTGGCGATATCGTGCCGCGCGCTCTGCAGGTGGCCGATCTCATGCGCGAACGAGTAGTAGCCGGTAGCGCAGTCCCAATACACGGCCGCGAAGGCGCTCGATGCCGTCGAGCCGATCCCGGATGCCAGCCCGCAGTAGCTGCTGTTGTTGATGATCAGCACTGCCACGTCGGCTGCGGTGCTGTTGCGGGTGGTGTGGATGGCATCCATGTAGCCATCATTGGTCGAGCGGAAGCGAGCCAGGTCGGTGCTGAAGTTCCCGGTCTCGGTGTACGCCACGGCCTGGTACCCGGCCAGCTGCATGGTGATGCCGACGTTGCTGTTGGTGTAACCCTGGTTCGACTCGGCCACCGCCAGCTGCACCAATGACTGCATGTTGCCGCCGTAGGCGTTCACCGCCGCGTTGGTGGCCACCACCAGCACCCGGATGGTGGCCGGCGTGCCCGACGAGGCCGCCGCAATGCCGGCGCGATCACTGGCCGGCATCTCGATCTTCGGCAGCGTGTTGTAATCGGCCGGGTGTTCGGCCGGCATGCGCGACTCATCCACCTGCACCAGCACATGGCGGCCATCGCTGAGCGGGCGCAGCCGGTACAGCGTGCCGTCCTTGCGGATTGAACCGGTGACGGTGTCGCCATTGCGCACCAGGATCACCGAGTTGCCCGGATCCTGCGTACCGGCCTGGCGGGTCAGTTTCGACCCCGCGTTCTGCAGGCTGCCGTACCAGATGCTGCCACCATCGGGCAGGTTCTCCACCCGCTGCTGCAGCGCCTGCACGGGCGTGCCGAGCAGCTCGAACTCCAGCTGCCGTTGCGCCGCCACCACCGCGCCGGCCTCAACGCGGACTTCCTGCACGGCGGCGCTGGAGGGCGCCGACAACACAGCCTGCGCGGCCGGCTGGCTGGCCGCAGCGGCCCGGCTCAACACCGTCACCGGCTGGAACAGGGGAGCCGCCGCCGCCGTACCCACGGCGGCCAGGAACAACGTGATCGCACCTGCGGTCTTTCTCATCGAACTGGACATCATGTCGCCTCTCTCGTTGAGTGAACTTCGGAAGTGAACGTGTTCGCGCCACCGCCCCTGTCGGCAGGCCACACCATCTGGCGCCAATCGATCGCGTGAATTCAATAGAGCGCACCAATGAGATTTCCGAACTGTGACCGGCGGCCACAGCGGTTCAGTTACGTCGCGCCTGTGTCGCTTTCGCGCTACCTTAAACGCGCATCGACAGGGGAACCGAGGCCATGGCAGGGCAGCCCACTCCGACCACCACCGTGCCGGTCACGCTGCAGATCGGCCTGTTCTTCGACGGCACCCGCAACAACGCCGACAACCTGCTGCACGCCTCGCGCCCCCCCGGCAGCACCACCCCCGCACCGCGCCCACCCGCCCCTGCCGTCCTGGCCGACGACGCCTCGCCCTACCAGAGCCGCCTGACCAGCAGTTTCAGCAACGGACTGACCAACATCGCGCGACTGCACGCGCTCTACCCCGACCACCGGCGGACTACACCCACGTTGCCGGGCACGCTGTCCCTGGCGATCTACATCGAAGGCGCCGGCACCCGCACCGGCAAGGACGACGACCTGATGGGGCTGGCGTTCGGCATCGGCCCCAGCGGCGTGATCGCCAAGGTCCACCGCGCCCTCGAGGTACGCCTGCCCGAAGCACTACGCGCCTTGGCCAGCACCCTGCCGCCCCACGCATTGACCGCGGTCCGCCTGGACCTGTTCGGCTTCTCGCGCGGCGCTGCCTCCGCGCGCGACGCGATCAACCGTCTCAACGCCCCCGACGGCCGCCTCTGGCTGCAGGAACAGCTGCGCCGCACCGGCTGGACACTGCCATCCGCCCCTGCGATCCGCCCCGTACGCTTCGTCGGCCTCTTCGACACCGTGGTCGCGATCGACGCACGCCAGCGCGACCAACTGCCCCACGTCACCCTGCCCGCCGGCTGCGCCGACAAGGTGGTCCAGCTCACAGCGCGCGACGAGCACCGCCACTACTTCGCACTGACCTCCGTCGCGCCCGAACACGACGAGATCGCGTTGCCCGGCGTGCACGCCAACATCGGCGGCGGCTACGACCAGCGCATCGAAGGGCCAAAACTACTCACCCGCCCGCAGGGCCAGCGCATCCGCACCCACGACGTACCCGACACCACCACCCCGCCGCTGGCCCTGCTGCGCAGCACCCAGGTCTACGCAAGCGCGCAGGCCGCCTGCCGGCGATGGCAGGCCGCACTGGGCCTGGGCGAAGACAACGTCTGGGTCGACGTATGGCATCGCTGGCAGCAGATGCGCGTGGCCGGCAGCGACAGCGTGCTGCCGCAGTGGGTGCTGTTCGCGCATGCCGCAGTAGTGCTCAAACGCGAGATCGACTGGCGCTACCAGCTGGTCGCCCTAAGGCTGATCCACCAGCGCGCGGCAGCCGCCGGCGTGATGTGGGCACGCACCCCGGATGCGGATCCGGCGATGGCGTTGCCGGATGAGCTGAAGCCCATTGCCGCACGCCTGCTGGCAGGCCAAGCACTCGATGCAGCGCAGGAACGGCTGTTGCGACAGCGTTACCTGATGCAATCAGCACACTGGAATTTCGACGCGCTCGGCGACACCGCGTTGTTGTATGCCGCCGACGATGCAACGCGCGAATTGCCGTACCGGCCCGGGCCAGGGTTGTTTTACATCAACCGGCCAACAGAAGACGGAACACGCGTGGTGTTACGGAACGTTTAGCGGCGTTCCGCAACCCGCCGTTCCCCTGCCCACCGATACACCGTCGAAGGTGGGTCGGGGCGGGTTTGCGGGGGTGTGAGCCGCATGGGTCGGGCGTATACGCCCGACGGGTTGGGCAGGAGCCCAACCCCGGTCTTGCCGTGTGCGCAGGACAGCGCACACGTGCAAGCGGCGACCAAGCCTACAGGGACGTACTTGCGGCGTCCCCCGCAAACCCGCACCGACCCGCCAAACCAGAGAACCGATGGCAACAGGCTGTTCGCCAAGATGCATGACGCCGGGCAGAGCCCGGCACAACGGCACGGTTATCCCGCCGATTGCGATGCGGGGCCGGTACGACCCGCCTGCTCGATCAGGTCCGCCAGCTCGTCCTGCTCGAACCCAGCCAACAACCGCGCCTCAAGATTGAACGGGCCATATAGAAACCCGTTGGCATATTCCTTCAACAGCGCGATGAAACGCGCCCGGGGCTCCACACCGGCACGCTCGCAATACCAGCGATACCAGCGCGTCCCCGCCGCCACATGCGCCACTTCCTCGCGCAGGATGATCTCCAGCACATCGGCAGTAGCATGGTCATTGGCCGAACGCAGCTTGGTGATCATCCCCGGTGTGACATCCAGCCCGCGCGCCTCCAGCACCCGCGGCACCAGCGCCATCCGCGACAGGCCATCGTGCGCCGTCTTCTCGCACATCTCCCACAGCCCGTTGTGCGCGGCGAAATCGCCGTAATCGTGGCCGTGTGCCTGCAACCGCCCATGCAACAGCAGGAAGTGCCGCGACTCATCATCGGCCACCCCCACCCAGTCCGCATGGAACGACCCCGGCAGCCCGCGGAAGCGATACACCGCATCCCACGCCAGATCGATGGCATTGAGCTCGATATGCGCGATCGCATGGATGAACGCCGCCCGCCCCTCCGCATTGCCCAAGCCCCGCCGCGGTACATCGCGCGGATGCACCAGCTGCAACTGCAACGGCCGCCCCGGCATCCGGATCGGCTCCGGCGGCGGCGCATCCGCGCGCACCTTCAACTGCCCCGCGCGGAACTGCGCCGCGTACTGCTGGGTCAGCGCCACCTTGCGCAGCGGGTCCGCCTCGGCCATGCACTGCTGCGCCGCGCGCAGCAGATCACCGGCCGCCTCGTCCTGCGGCAACGTCGCGCTCACCGCCAGGCCTCAGGCGCGGCGCTTGTGCTTGGCATCGTCCGAACGCAACTGCTGGATGCGCTCGAAATAGCCCGGCTCGATACCGGTCGGGTACACGCCGTTGAAGCACGACGAATCGAACGACTTCAGCTCCGGGTTGCCTTCGCGCACCGCCGCTTCCATGTCCTCGATGTCCTGGTAGATCAACCAGTCGCAGCCCAGGTGCGCCTCGATTTCCTCCACGCTGCGGTTGTGCGCCACCAGCTCTTCGGCCGCCGGCATGTCGATGCCGTAGATGTTCGGATAGCGCACCGGCGGTGCCGCGCTGGCCAGGTAGACCTTGCGCGCACCGGCGTCGCGCGCCATCTGCACGATCTGCTGGCTGGTGGTGCCGCGCACGATCGAATCGTCCACCAGCAGCACCACCCGGTTGCGGAACTCCAGGTGGATCGGGTTGAGCTTGCGGCGCACCGACTTCACCCGCTCACCCTGCCCCGGCATGATGAACGTGCGGCCGATGTAACGGTTCTTGATGAAGCCCTCGCGGTACTTCACCCCGAGCACATTGGAGATTTCCAGCGCGGCATCGCGCGAGGTATCCGGGATCGGGATGATGGTGTCGATATCGTGGTCCGGGCGCAGGCGCAGGATCTTCTCGCCCAGCTTGATGCCCATGCGCATGCGCGCCTTGTGCACCGACACGTTGTCGATCATCGAATCGGGACGCGCGAAATACACGTACTCGAAGATGCACGGGCTGTGCTCGGCCGGCTCGGCACACACTTCCGAGAACAGCTCGCCACGCGCGGTGATCACCAGCGCCTCGCCCGGGCGCACATCGCGCACGCGCTGGAAGCCCAGCACGTCCAGCGCCGACGATTCGGACGCCACGATGTACTCATCACCTTCGGCGTGGGCGCGCTTGCCCAGCACCAGCGGGCGGATCCCGTGCGGGTCGCGGAACGCGACCAGGCCCAGGCCCAGCACCACGCTGATCACCGCATAGCCGCCCTTGCAGCGGCGGTGTACGCCAGCCACCGCACGGATCGCCGCTTCCGGGGTCAGCTGGCGCTGCGCGTCCAGCTCGAATGCGAACACGTTCAACAGCACTTCGCTGTCCGAATCGGTGTTCACGTTGCGGCGGTCCTGTTCGAACACCTGCTGGCGCAGCGCCTCGGTGTTGATCAGGTTGCCGTTGTGGGCCAGCGCGATGCCGTACGGCGAATTGACGTAGAACGGCTGCGCCTCGTCCATGCCCTCCGAACCGGCGGTCGGGTAGCGCACATGGGCGATACCGACGCGGCCTTCCAGGGTGGACATGGTCTTGGCGTCGAACACATCGCGCACCAGGCCGTTGGCCTTCTGCACGCGCAGGCGGGTGCCATCGGCGGTAGCGATGCCTGCCGCGTCCTGGCCACGATGCTGGAGGACGGTCAGGCCGTCATACAACTGCCCGGCGACGTTCTGGTTGCCGACAATACCGACGATGCCACACATGGTGCGAATCTCCGCTGGGCTGGGCCCATCTACTGTGAAGGTGGCCGTGCCTGGCCGGGGGAACCGTTCCGTGCCGGAGCGGTGTCGTCCGGGCGCACGAGCGCCGGGTCGATGTTCTGGGGGGAGCCTGGCCGTGCCTGGTTGGCCCACACATCGGCGGGGTCCACCGCCTGCTGCGGGGTCTCATCCAGCGGTCGCGGCCATCCGCGCCCACCCAGCAACTGGCCAAGGACGCCATTATCGCCTGTCGCGCCCGGCTTGCCCAACTCCCCGATGGGCAGTTGCGCCATGTTCACCTCCGGCAGCGCCGTCGGCAGCCCCTGCAGGCCCTGCATGTCCTTGAGGTTCGGCATCTGCGGCAGGTCCGGCATGCGCGGCATCTTGGCCTGCATCCAGCCCACCCCGGGGTCGAGCATCGCGCGCAGGTGCGACTCGCGCCAGGTCGCTTCACGGGTCAGCGGGGTGTACGAACCCAGCAGCAGCAGCGCGCAGGCGATCAGGCCGCCCCGGGCCAGGCCCAGGCCGGCGCCCATCATGCGATCGGCGCCGTTCAGGCTGGTCGAGCGCACCGCCTGGCGGATCACCAGGCCGATCGCCCAGACCGAGACCATGACCAGCAGGAATACGGTGAGGTAGCCGGCGAAATAGTGGCCGGTGCCCGGCGCGGCCGGGGCGGACCACCACGCGGCGGCGCTGCGCCCGAACATCAGCGCGGCCCAACCGCCCAGCAGCCACGAGAACGTGCTGATGACGATGCTGACGAAACCGCGCATGACCCCGAGCAGGGTCGAGATGCCGATCACCGCCAGCAGCACGAAATCAATCATGTGCGGGGGGCCGCATCAGGGATGCGGCCGGACCATGCCGGCCACGCCGACCTTCGACGCAACCTGGGCCTTGAGGTTCTCCGCCTCGGCACGGTTGGCGACGGGACCGACGCGCACGCGGTTGAGCGTGCCCTTGTCGGTACGTACCTGCTCCACGAAGGCGCTGAAGCCGGCCGCGCGCACTTTGTCGCGCAGCGCGTTCGCTTCGGTCGCCTGGCCGAACGCGCCCAGCTGTACGGCGAAGCCGACGCTGCTGGCCGCCGGTGCGGTCGGCACGGCCACGGGCTTGGCGGCCGCGGTGGCGGGTTCGGGCTTGGCCGCCGCCGGCTTCGGCTCCGGCTTGGGGGCCTCCGGCTTCGGCGCCGGCTTGGCGGCCGCCACCGGTTCCGGTGGCAGCGTTTCGGTCTTCACGGTCGCGGTGGCCGGCGCGGCAGCGGCGCTGGATGCAGCCGGTGCCGTCGCGGTGGCCGGCGTCGGCGCCGGGGCCGCAGCCACGCCGGTATCGGCGCGCGCATCCAGCGTCACCACTTCAGCCTTGACGTCATTGCGCACCTTGACCGCTTCCAGGCGTGCCGCTTCGGCCTGCGCGCGATCGGCATACGGCCCCACGCGCACCCGCCAGGCCTGGCGGCCGTTGATCGTGGCCGGTTCGCTGAAGCCCGGCAGCTGGGCCTTCTTGAGGAACGCGATCACCGCGTTGGCGTCGGCCTGGCTGCCGTAGGCGCCAAAGCTGACCGCATAGTTGCCCGCCGCCACGGCCGGCGAGGTATCGGCGGCCGCCGGCTCGGCCGGTGCGGCTGCATCGGGCTGCAGCGGCTGGGTGGTGGAGACCCCGCTCTGCAGGCCGGTGGCGCCACCGGTGGGGGCCACCAGCGGCAGTTCGCGGGTCTGGAACTGGCCATCGGCCGGCGCGTCCGGCGCGGTGATCGGCACGTTGGCCACGCCACTGTCAGGGGCAGGCCCCTTGACCAGCATGGGCAGGAAAATCACGGCCAACGCCACCAGGACGATGGCACCAATCAGTCGCTGTTTCAGAGGAGTATCCACGGAAGGCTGGCAGGGCGGCGCGGCGGAATGCCACGGCGATTATACGGGCGCGCGCGTGTGCGGCGTCGAAGACGGCTGAACGTTGTCGCTTGTTGCCCGCCTCAGTGGGCGTTCTCGAGCCACAGCAAGGCCTGCGCGGCAGTGTGGAAGGAACCAAAGACCAGCACGCGGTCACCAGCCTGGGCCGCCGACAGCGCCTGCTGCAACGCAGTGTCCACGTCGTCATGGGTGGCAGCCGCAGCGGCGGCGGTGCCCGCCAGGCGGGCAAGCAATGCCGTCGCACTCTGTGCGCGCGCCCCTTCCAGCCCGGCCAGGTGCCAGCCATCGACGCGGTCGGCCAGTGCCTCGACCACACCGACGGCATCCTTGTCCTGCAATGCGGCGAACACGGCCACGGTACGCCCGGTGATCGTTGCGGCCTTCAGGGCAGCCGCCAGCTCGCGCGCGGCCTGCGGGTTGTGGCCGACATCGACCAGCACCTCCACGCCATCACGCTCGAACGCCTGCAGGCGGCCGCGGATGCGGGCCTGGGCCACGCCCTCGACGATGGCCGCACGCGGCAGGGGTTTGTCCAGCGCGCGCAGCGCGGCGATGGCCGAGGCGGCATTGCGCAGCTGGATCGGGCCGCGCAGCGCCGGCATCGGCAGTTCGATGCGGAAGCCCACGTCACGCCAGGACCAGTGCTGGGCGTCGATGGTATCGGCGAAGAAATCGCTGCCACCGCGGATCGCGTTGGCGCCCAGCAGGTAGGCGCGCGCCAGCACGCTGGAGGGCGGATCGGTCTCGCCCAGGATCACCGGCTTCCAGCCGCGGATGATGCCGGCCTTTTCCACACCGATCGCTTCGCGGTCCTCGCCCAGCCAGTCGGCATGGTCGATGTCCACGGTGGTGATCACCGCAACGTCGGCATCGACGATGTTGACCGCATCCAGGCGCCCGCCCAGCCCCACTTCCAGCACGGCCAGGTCGAGCCCGGCCTGCGCGAACAGGTGCAATGCGGCCAGCGTGCCGTACTCGAAGTAGGTCAGCGTGGTACTGCCGCGCGCATCTTCAATGGCATTGAAGGCGGCAATGAGCGCCGCATCGGAGGCGTCTTCGCCATCGATGCGCACGCGCTCGTTGTAGCGCAGCAGGTGTGGCGAGGTATAGGCGCCCACCTTCCAGCCCGCCGCCCGCGCGATCGCCTCGATGAAGGCTACGGTGGAGCCCTTGCCGTTGGTGCCGCCGACCACGATGGTGTGCGGCGCCGGTTGGCCCAGGCCCATGGCGGTGGCCACTGCACGCACGCGCTCCAGCCCCATGTCGATGGTGGCCGGGTGCTGCTGCTCGATGTAGCTGAGCCATTCGGCGAGGGAATGCGGGCGGGTACTGGTCATGGCAATAAATCGTGGTAACGGCAAATGTAGTGCCGACTGTCAGTCGGCAAATGTAGCGCCGACTGTTAGTCGGCCACTCAAAAAACTCACAACGCCCGATGCTTCGCTTCACCAAAGAACGGCGTGTGGTGCGCGCAGTCGTTCAGGCGCACGACTTCCAGGCTGTCCAGGTCGGCGCCTTCGAGCAGGTTGAGCGTGGTCGGTGCCTGGCGGAAGGTCCACAGCCGCGACAGCGGCAGGCCCAGGATCCGGCACAGGATCACCCGGTTGACCGCGTCGTGGGCCACTACCAACAGCGTGTCGTGCTCGCCCAGCCCTTCGGCGGCGCGGGCCAGGCCGCGCCAGCTGCGGTCCAGCACCAGCCGCAGCGATTCGCCGCCAGGCATGAGCACCGTATCGGGCTCGTCGCGCCAGGCCTGCAGGCGCGAGGGGTCTTTTTCATTGATTTCGCTGGCCAGCAGGCCTTCCCACTCACCGTGGGCGATTTCCTGCAGTTCCGGCTCGGTCAGCAGCATGCCGGCGCGCTCGGCACCGAGGGCCAGCTGCGCGGTGCGCTGCGCCCGCGACAGCGGCGAGGCGACGGCACGGGTGATGTCCACCGACTTCAGGCGTTCACCCAGGGCCTGGGCCTGGGCTTCGCCGATCGGCGACAACGGGATATCGATCTGGCCCTGGTAACGGCCTTCGGA
>NZ_JBNBBE010000002.1:0-342 GCF_050031795.1 Stenotrophomonas sp. SrG | reverse complement strand
CCGTTGCGGGCAAGCAGGATGCGCATGCGAACGAGAGGTCCGTGGGGGAGAGGAGAACAGTCGCAATCGTTCACGTGATGTGAATGATCGGGGGGAGCGGCCATCATACCGTGCCGAGCAAACGGTTCTTCTCCCTTCTTCGATCAGGTTCATCGCGAGCGTGTGGGGCCCCGCCGCGACCGGTCGGCCCCTGTGCAAACGTCCCCCGGCGGTCGCCCTGCGGCGACGGCCTCCTCCTTTAATTTGCCAGGGCCCTACCGGCCGCGGCGGGGCGCGGCTTGCGGTTGGCGATGGAAAATCCGCAGCCGGGGTGCGACGCCGGTGGATCGAGCGCCGGGTCGC
>NZ_JBNBBE010000001.1:392542-418809 GCF_050031795.1 Stenotrophomonas sp. SrG | reverse complement strand
TGGTGGTTTCGTCCATCTGCATCACGGTCTGGTTGACCTGCTCGATGCCGGCCGACTGTTCCTGCGAGGCGGCCGAGATCTCGGCCATGATGTCGGTCACGCGCTGCACCGAGGCCACGATCTCGCCCATGGTGGCACCGGCCTGGTTGACCAGGGCCGAGCCCTCGGCGACCTTGCCGACCGACTCGTCGATCAGGCCCTTGATCTCCTTGGCCGCGCTGGCCGAGCGCTGGGCCAGGGTGCGTACTTCGGAGGCGACCACGGCGAAGCCGCGGCCCTGTTCGCCGGCGCGGGCGGCTTCCACCGCCGCGTTCAGCGCCAGGATGTTGGTCTGGAACGCAATGCCGTCGATGACGGTGATGATGTCGGCGATGCGGCGCGAGGAGGCGTCGATCTCGTGCATGGTGCTGACCACCTTGCCGACCACTTCGCCGCCCTGCGAGGCCACCGAGTGCGCGCCGATGGCGAGCTGGTTGGCCTGGCGGGCGTGTTCGGCGTTCTGGCGCACGGTGGAGGTCAGTTCCTCCATCGAGGCGGCGGTTTCTTCCAGGTTGGCGGCCTGCTGTTCAGTACGGCGCGACAGGTCGTTGTTGCCCGAGGCGATCTCGCCGGCGGCGGTGCTGATGCTGCCCGAGGCGTGCTGGATGCGGCTGACGATCTGGGTCAGCTGGGCCACGGTGGTGTTGGCATCGTCGCGCATGGTTGCGAACACGCCGTGGAACTGGCCCTGCATGCGTGCGGTGAGATCGCCGTTGGCGATGGCCTGCAGCAGGTGCGACAGCTGCGACAGGTTGCCGTCGGCCACTTCCATCATGGTGTTGAGGTGCTCGATCATGACCCGGAAGTCGTGGTCGAAGCGCAGTGCATCGCCGCGCTGGCTGAAGTCGCCGGCGGCCGCAGCCTGGGCCAGGGTCTGGATCTGGGTGTTGATCGCCAGCAGGCTGGCCTTCGCCGCGTCCATCGATTCATGCAGGATCGCGCGGGTGCCCGGCAGGCGGCGCGCGTTCTGCGACAGGTCGCCGGCCGCGTACTGGTTGAGCACGTTGATGGCGTCCTTGATCGAGTCCAGGTGCTCGAAGATCACGGTGTTCACGCCCACGGCCAGCTGGCCGTACACGCCCGGGAAGTCTTCCGGAATGCGGTGGCTGATGTCCGGGCCGGCGTGCATTTCCACCATCTGCTGGGTTTCGCTGGAGTAGCGGCGCAGCATCAGGGTCATGTCGCGGGTGGCCGCCAGCATACGGCCGGCTTCGTCGGCGGTAGTGCTGGAGGCGATGTTCACCGTCAGGTCGCCACGGGCGACCGCCTGGATGGCCTGCATGGCCTGGCGGATCGGCCGGGTCACCGCGCGCGAGATCACCACGCCCATCGCCACGGCGAGCAGCGACAGCAGCACGATGCTGGTGATGATGGCCACCACGCTGCTGTGGTGGGTGGCATTGGCGTCGGCGATCTTCGCCTGCATCAGGCCGCTGCTGAAGGCGCCGAGCTCCTTGAGGTCGTCGAACATCTTGCGGCGCGCTGGGCGCGACTTCTCATCGGAGATCTGCTGGGCCAGTACGCCATCGGCGGCGGCGACGGCCGCGCGCATCTCGGCATTGGCGGCGAAGTAGGCCTCGAGGTCGGCGGCAACCTTGCTGTAGAGGCCCTTCTCCTTTTCGCCGGCCGGCAGGGCGGCGTAGGCGCCCAGCTCGTCGCGCACGGTCTTGGCGGTGGCATCCATGCGCTTGTTGTAGTCGGCGACCTTGTCCGGCTGGTCCAGCATGCTCAGCTGGGCCAGTTCAAAGGTGCGCAACTCACCCAGCTGCGCGCGGACTTCGCCCAGGTGCTGCACGGACGGAATGTCGTTGCTCGCCATCGCGGCGAGTTCGGCGTTGAGGCTGTTCAGGCGCACCAGGGCGAAGACGCCCAGCGCGATCGTCATCAGGGTGGTGAGGGTGAACCCGACCGCGAGTTTGCGGCTGATGGGCAGATCATGGAACCACTTCATGCGGGAAACTCCGGGCAGGGCAGGGGCGCACAGCCGTGGGAACGCTGGGCGGAAGGGCAAGGGGCGAAGGCGGCGAAGCGGTAGGGCGTCAGGCTGGCGATGAATGTGTCATCGCTATTGCGGATAACGGCGGCGCGGGCGGGTTTCTTGAGTGCGCGATGTCACATTTTTTCGTGACCCACGCAGCGGCGCGGGTTGCGGTCGTTGGTTGCGAAAGCAAGCAATACCAATGGGTTTGCCATGCGGTGGCGAATGGGTCACCGATACGCAGCCGTATCGCGTCCGACCGACATCACGTTTTTCCGTCCAACGTTCATGCCGCCGGAACGAAGAGCATCCGGCCAACGGCCGGGGCTACCGCTTCTGGTTGATTGATCATGATCTGGATGGGCCCGTAACAATTCGTAGCCCCGGCCGTTGGCCGGACACCGCGCGCAGCGCGGCCCAAGCATCCGAAGCCCACGTGCGAACGGTTGGCGTCATGGGTCCAACGTTCAGAGCAAACCGAAGCCACCCATCAGGCGTCCGGCAAAAAAAAACGCCCCCGTCACCAAACGGGGGCGTTTCGAGCCGGCAGAGCCAGGGACGCTTACGCCGCCTGCGGCACCCGCAGCGAGCGCACCAGGCCACCGATATCCACGATCAGCGCAACGCGGCCGTCGCCGAGAATGGTCGCACCGGACACACCGCTGATACGCCGGTAGTTGTTCTCGATGTTCTTGACCACCACCTGCTGCTGGCCGACCAGTTCGTCCACTTCCAGCGCGATCTTCTGGCCATCGCCTTCCACCACCACCACCAGCGAATCATCGGTGGTGCGGCGGCCGAAGCCGTAATACTCGCTCAGCGACAGGATCGGCAGGTACTCGCCACGCACGCGCAGCACACGGCCTTCGCCGGCCATCGAACGCACGTCTTCCGGCTGCGGCTGCAGTGCTTCCAGCACGTACGCCAGCGGCAGGATCACGGTTTCACCCGCCACCGCCACGGTCATGCCGTCGAGGATGGCCAGGGTGAGCGGCAGGCGGATCAGCACGCGGGTGCCATTGCCGGCCCTGCTTTCCAGCTGCACTTCGCCACCCAGCGCCTGGATGTTGCGGCGGACCACGTCCATGCCCACGCCACGACCAGACAGATCCGTGACGGCATCGGCGGTGGAGAAGCCAGGCTGGAAGATCAGGTCCCAGACCTGCGCATCGGTGGGGTTGTCCGGCACGGCCAAGCCGCGTTCGAGCGCCTTGGCCAGGATCTTGTCGCGGTTCAGGCCACGGCCGTCATCGCTGACTTCGATGACGATGTGACCGCCCTGGTGCGATGCGGCCAGGGTAATGGTGCCGGTTTCGTCCTTGCCGGCGTCGCGGCGGACGTCGGGCATTTCCAGGCCGTGGTCGATCGAGTTGCGCACCAGGTGCACCAGCGGATCGGCGATCTTTTCGATCAGGCCCTTGTCCAGCTCGGTGCCTTCGCCGATGGTGCGCAGGCGCACGTGCTTGCCCAGGCGAGAAGAGAGATCGCGGACCAGGCGCGGGAAGCGGCGGAACACCGCGTCCACCGGCAGCATGCGCACGCCGATCACCGCTTCCTGCAGGTCGCGGGTGTTGCGTTCCAGCAGGTCCAGGCCGGCGAACAGCTGCTCGGCATGCACCGGGTCCAGGGCGTGCGAGACCTGCTTGAGCATGGCCTGGGTGATGACGAGTTCGCCGACCAGGTTGATCAGCGCATCGACCTTTTCCACGGCGACGCGGATGGAGGTTTCCGCTTCGCTGGTGGCAGCCGGTGCGGCCGCGGCTGCGGCGGCAGGCGCTGCTTGGGCGGCCACGGGGGCAGCTGGCGCGGCGGCGGGGGCGCTGGTGGCCAGGCTCGGCGGTGCGGCCGGACGGATGTCCAGTTCGCAGTCGTCGACGACCCAGGCGAAGGTGTCTTCGATCTTACTGCGAGGCACCTTGCCGACCAGGCCCAGGTCCCATGCCAGGTGGGCTTCGAGCGGGTCGAGCTGGTCGAAGCCGGGCAGGCGTTCCAGTCGCGCGGCGACCTGCAGCGAGCCCAGGTGTTCCAGTTCCCGGATGATGCGCAGCGGATCGTTGCCGCTCATGAACAGCGACGGCGCCGGCACGAAACCGATCTGCCACGCTTCAGGGGTGTCATCGACCTTGGCGGCAGCCGGCGCGGCCGCGCTCGGCGCCTGGCCGGACAGCACCGCTTCCAGGCGTGCCTTGACGGCGGCCACCGCCTGCGGATCGGCCGGCTGGCCGTGTTCGGCTTCGCGCAGCAGGGCGCGCAGCACGTCCACCGACGACAGCATGGCATCCACGGCCGCCGCTTCCAGCGCACGCTTGCCGGCGCGCAGTTCGTCCAGCAGCGTTTCCAGCACGTGGGTCAGCGCGGCGATGGCGTCGAATCCGAAGGTGCCGGCGCCGCCCTTGATGGAGTGCGCGGCGCGGAACACCGAGTTGATGATTTCCGGATCCTGCTGGCCCGATTCCAGTGCCAGCAGGCCCGCTTCCATCGCGTCCAGGCCCTCGCGGCTTTCCTCGAAGAAGGTGGCGTGGAAGCGTTGCAGGTCCATGCTCATGGGCGTTCGGGTCCGGTTACCAAAGGGGGAGGGGAAGGCGGGTGGGGATCAGCCCAGGACTTTCTGGACGGTCGCGACCAGCTGTTCCGGGTTGAACGGCTTGACCAGCCAGCCGGTTGCACCAGCCGCCTTGCCTTCGGATTTCTTGTCGGCGGCCGATTCGGTGGTCAGCATCAGCATCGGGGTGAACTTGTAGTCCGGCAGCTGGCGCAGCTCGCGGATCAGCGAGATGCCGTCCATGTTCGGCATGTTCACGTCGGTCACCACCGCGTTGAAGCGCTGGCCCTTGGCCCGGCCCAGGGCGACGGCGCCGTCTTCGGCTTCCTCGACGGAAAAGCCGGCCGAGGTGAGGGCGAAGGAAACCATCTGGCGCATTGACGCCGAATCGTCCACCACCAAGATACGTGCGCTCATGCCGCGTTCTCCACAGATTTCAGGTTGTCATGGGTTGCGTCCAGGCCCAGGGCCTGGGTGACACCGAGCAGGCGCGCGGCATCGCGGAAGGTGGCCGTGCAGCCGTCGAACGCGGTCGGGTGGCCGGCCAGGCGGCGGGCCTCGACGAACGCGCACAGGACCTGCACCGACGCGGTATGGATACGGCCCACCTGGCTGGCATCCAGCGTCAGGTCGCCGCCCTGGTCCACCAAGGGGGCCAGGCGTGTTTTGAGCTCGGTGCTGGTCTCGATTCCGAGATCATCACCCAGGGCCACAGTGCTCATCGTTGCTCCGGACAAACGGTTCCGAGGTCTATAACGGCGTATTTCTGGAAACCTTTAGGGGCGGTCCGGCCACGCTGGATCAATTCAACAGCTGCGTGGCATCCAGCAGGATCATCGGCTGGGCCGTGACCCGGGCCACGCCGCGGAACAGGTCGTTGGAGATCTGGCAGATCCGCGCCGTATCGGGCGGTTCGATCTGCGAATCGGTGAGGTTGGCCACGTCTTCCACGGCCGATACGCGCAGGCCCATGGTCTCGCCGTCCTCTTCCAGCACCACGATGCGGGTGTTGGCGTCGTCGCTGGCGGGACCGGTGCCCAGGTGGATGCCCAGGTCCATCACCGGCACCACCTGGCCGCGCAGGTTCATGATGCCCAGCATCGCCGACGGGGTGCCGCGCAGCGGCAGCAGCGGTACCGGCAGCACCACCTCCTGCACCTTCAGCAGCTCCAGCGCGTAGGCCTGGGGGCCGCAGCGCAGGCGCAGCCAGCGCGAGGTGCGCTCGGCGGCGCGGCGATCGCCGCGGGGGCTGGAGGCCGGGTTGCGGGCCTGGGCCTGCAGCTCCTGCCAGCTGCTGGGGCGGCCGGAGGGGGCGGGAACGGGAGCGGGTGCCACCGGGCGCGGTGCGGCCACGGATGGGGGCGGCGGCGGTGCAGTGCGGGAGACCGGTGCCGGGGCAGCGACCGGGACCGCTGCGCGCACGGGCGCCGCCACGGCCACCGGCACAGTGTCGTGGAGCGCTTCCGCTGGCAGATCGTCCCAACTGGGGCGCGAGGCATCGGGCGCCGCTGCCACGTCTACCGCCGCTGCCACGTCTACCGGGCCCAGGGCCGGGTCGTTGAGCAGTTCGTCCAGCAGGGCCAGGTGGGCCGGCGCGCCCGGTGAGGTGGGCGTATCAAACTCCGCCGCTGGAGCAGCAGCCTCCACCACGGGACCCAGTGCCGGGTCGTTCATCAGTTCGTCCAGCAACGCCATGGCGGCGGGTGCGCCCGGTGAGGTCGGGGTGTCGAAGGCGGGTGCGCTGCTGGCGTCTTCCGTGTCGATGGTCGTCACGGCAGTCACCGGCACGGCATCGCCCAGCAGTTCCTCGAGATAGTCGTCGAGTACGCCGGTGCTGTTCATGCCGCGCGCTCCATCTGCAGCGCATCGTCGGCCAGGATCCATTCCAGCGCACGCCGGTACGCGGCCAGGCCACGGCCCGGGTAGTCGTCGGAGGTCGCCGGCACGGTCAGGCTGGCGGCGTTGCAGATGCGCGTATCCACCGGAATGGCGTCTTCCCACACGCGGTGGCCGTGGCGGTCCTGCATCTGCTTGACGGTTTCGTTGCCGGCGCGGGTGCGGCGGTCGAACAGGGTCGGCAGGATCGACATCGGCAGTGGGCGGCGGCGCGAACGCTCGACCATCTCGCCGGTCCGCACCATGCCATCCAGGCCGTGCAGGGCCAGTGGCTCGGCCTGGGTCGGAATGATCAGGCGATCGGCTGCGGCAAGCGCGTTGATCATCAGCAGGCCCAGCGTGGGCGCGCAGTCGAGCAGGATGTAGTCGTGCTGGCCCTGGTGGCGGGTCATTGCGTGCTGCAGGGCCAGGCCCAGGCCGGGCTGGTTGGCGCTGCGCCGTTCCAGCGTGGCCAGCGCGGCCTGCGCGCAGATGAAGTCCAGGCCAGGCACCTGGCTGCCATGGGCCAGGCTGCCCAGTTCCGCAGGCGGGGTGCCGAACAGCTCCAGTACGCCGGCCGGCGGCGGATCCAGCGGCACGCCGAAAGCGCGGGTCAGCGAGGAGTGCGGATCGAGGTCGATCAGCAGCACGCGGTGGCCCAGGGCGGCCAGGCCGCGGCCGAGCGCGAGGGTGGTGGTGGTCTTGCCCACGCCGCCCTTCTGGTTGGCGATTGCCCAGATACGCATCGGCTTACTCCTTCATTGCGGGGGGAACGGCGGCGCCAACGCGGCTGCCGGCCGGCACCGGTGGCAGCTGCACCGGGGCGAGGGGGGAAACGGGGGAGGGCGTGGCCGGCGCCGGCGCGCTGCCGGTTTCGGCGGTGAGCTGCGGGCCCAGCGGGTCCGTGCCCTGCGCGGTGTCGGCCAGGATGATGACCATCACCCGGCGGTTGCGGTTGCGGCCCTGCGCGCTGGTGTTGTCTTCGCGCGGGCGGAACTGGCCATAGCCGACCATCGCCAGCCGCGCCGGCTGCACGCCCTGGTCGGCGAACAGGTGCACGACGCTGGCCGCACGTGCGGCCGACAGTTCCCAGTTGGACGGGAACAGCGCGGTGGCGATCGGCACATCATCGGTGTGGCCTTCCACGCGCACGCCGTTGGGCGCGTCGTGCAACACCTGGGCCAGCGAAGACAGGGTGTCGCGTGCGTGCACGTCGAGCGTGGCCGAGCCGGTGGTGAACAGGATGTCGCTGTTGATCTCCACCTCGATCCACAGCTCGGTGCGGCGCACGGTGATCATGCCGCGGTCGATCAGCGGTGCCAGCGTCGCGGTGAGGCGGTCGGCGATGCTGTTGAGCTGGCGCTCTGCAGCCTGCAGCTGTTGCTGGTTGTGCACCGACACCGGCATGCGCATCTGCGAGGCCATCGCCGGCAGCAGGGTGGGGTCGTTGCTGGGCGACGGTGCCGACGGGCCAACGCGGTTGCCCGCCTTGATCACCGAGGGGCTGTCCCAGCCGCCGCCCTGCACCTGCTGGTTGCCGACCTGCACCGGGTTGATGGTGCGCGGCGCGCCACCGAAGGCGGTGGTCAGCGCATCGGCCATGACCCGGTACTTGCCTTCGTTGAGCGAGGAGATGGCGTACATGACCACGAAGAAGGCAAGCAGCAGCGTCATGAGGTCGGCGTAGGGAATCGCCCAGGCCTCATGGTTGGCATGCTCTTCGTGGGCTTTGCGGCGGGCCATGTCAGTGCAGGAACCCCGACAGGTTGGTCTCGATGTTGCGCGGGTTCTCGCCCTGGGCAATCGAGATCAGGCCTTCGATGATCATTTCGCGGTCGCGGCTGTTGTGGTGGATCACGCTCTTGAGCTTGGCCGACACCGGCAGGAACAACAGGTTGGCCGAGGCGATGCCGTAGATGGTGGCGGTGAACGCAGCGGCGATGCCGTGGCCGAGCTTGCTCGGGTCGGCCAGGTTCTTCATCACCGCGATCAGGCCGAGCACGGCGCCGATGATGCCCAGCGTGGGCGCGTAGATGCCCATGCCTTCGAACACCTTGGAGGCGGCCAGGTCCTGGCTTTCCTGGCTGCCCAGTTCGATTTCCATCATGTGCCGGATGGTTTCCGGCTCCACGCCGTCCACCAGCAGCTGCAGGCCCTTGCGCAGGAACGGATCGTCCTGGGCGTCGACCTGGGCTTCCAGGCCGAGCAGGCCCTGGCGGCGGGCGATGTTGCTCCATTCCACGATCTGGCGGATCAGCTCGGCACGGTCGCTGGCCGGCGGGCGCACGACCCAGCGCACGATCTTGAAGGCGTGCTTGAACACAGCCGGCGAGGTGTGCAGCAGGATGGCGGCCAGCGTGCCGACGATGACGATCACGAAGGCGGCAGGGGACCACAGCGACGCCAGCCCGGCACCCTTGAGGATGCTACCGCCGACCAGCGAGGCCAGGGCGAGGAAAAGTCCAATGAGGCTGAGTCTGTCCATTTGTCCGATATCGGCTTGCTTGGGGGGGACTTGAGTTGTGGGGCTATCGGCGGTTCAGCCACGCATGGCGTGGCTCTACGCGTTGGGGGCACCCGTCGATGCGGTGGCCCTGGATCAATCGTGCGGGGTGCGCAGGCCGTCCACGTCGAGGATCAGGGACATGCGGCCGTCGCCGATCAGGGTGGCGCCGGCGTAGCCGCGCAGGCCGCGCAGGGCCTTGGGCAGCGGCTTGATCACCACTTCCTCGCGGCCGCGCACCTGGTCCACCACCAGCCCGAAGCGGGCTTCGCCGGCCTGCAGCACCACGATGGTGAGCAGGGGCGAGGGCGCCGGATCCACATCGAGCCAGTGGCGCAGGTCCACCAGCGGCAGGGTGTGGGTCCTGCGGTCGAGCACGGCGCGGCCGTCGAACCAGCCCAGCGAGGTGTTCGGCGCGTGCAGCACTTCCATCACGCGTGCCAGCGGCAGTGCGTAGACGTCCTCGCCGGCCTGCACCAGCAGGGTCGGCAGGATCGCCAGGGTGAGCGGCACGCGGATCATGAAGCGGCTGCCGCGGCCCAGTTCGGACTGGATCTGGATCTGGCCGCTGAGCTCGCGGATGCGCGACTGCACCACGTCCATGCCGACGCCACGACCGGAGATATCGGTGACTTCCTGCTTGGTCGAGAAGCCGGGCAGGAACACCAGGTGCAGGCATTCCTCGCTGGTCAGGCGGGCGGCGGCTTCGGGATCGATCAGGCCCTTTTCGCGGGCCTTGGCGCGCAGGCGCTCGGGGTCGATGCCGGCGCCGTCGTCCTGCACTTCAATGCTGACGTAGTCGCCTTCCTGCTGCGCGGACAGGCGCACGTTGCCGCTGCGGGTCTTGCCCTGGGCTTCGCGCAGCTCGGGCATTTCAATGCCGTGGTCGATCGCGTTGCGCACCAGGTGCACCAGCGGGTCGGCCAGGGCTTCGACCAGGTTGCGGTCCAGTTCGGTTTCCGCCCCGATCAGTTCCAGCTCCACTTCCTTCTTCAGGTTGCGGGCCACGTCGCGGGCGACCTTGGGGAAGCGTGAGAACACCTTGCCCACCGGCTGCATGCGGGTACGCATCACCGCCGACTGCAGGCGCGCGGTGGCGATATCCAGCGTGGAGACGGCGCGGTCCAGTTCTTCGTCGTGCAGGCGCGCACGCAGGGTCTTGAGCCGGTTGCGCGACAGCACCAGTTCGCCGATCAGGTTGACGATGGCATCCAGGCGCTTGGTATCCACGCGCACGGTGTGTTCGGCTTCGGCCACCGGCTTGTTGGCGGCCGGCTTGGCCGGGGCCGGGGCGGCGACCGGGCGCGGCGCGATGGCCGGGGCGGGGGCCGCTGCGGCCACGCTCTGCGCGCCGGGAGCGGCGCCGCCATGCAGCTGGTCGAGCAGGGCTTCGAATTCGTCTTCGCCGATCAGGCCATCGTCTTTCTTTTTCGCCACGGCAGTGGGAGCCGCGCCGCCGTGCAGGGTATCCAGCAGGGCTTCGAACTCATCGTCGGTGATCAGGTCGCCGCTGGAGGCGGTTGCCGTCGCGACCGGGGCCGGCGTGGCCGGTCCGTTGACGTCGAACTGCGCGATCAGTTCCGGCGGGGCATAGCCCGGCTCGGTGCCGGCGGCCACCGAATCCAGCATCGACTGCAGGTAATCCAGCGATTGCTGGCCGGCGTCGAAATGGTGGGCCTGCAGCACGGCCTGGCCCGAGCGGGCCATGCCAAGGGTTTCTTCGGCGGCGTGGCACAGCTCGACCATGGCCTGGATGCCCAGGAAGCCGGCACCGCCCTTGAGCGTGTGGAACCCGCGGAACACCGCGTTGAGCTGGTCGCTGTCCTGGGGCGACTGCTCCAGCGACACCAGCTGTTCGCCGAGGCGATCCAGGATCTCCTGGGCCTCGAGGATGAAGTCTGCAGCAATGTCGTCTGGAACAGCACTCATGGTTTCAAAGCCCCAAATCGGAAAGCAGGTCGTCGGCGTCGACCTGTGACACCTGATGGCGGTCCAGGCCGCTCACGGCCGGACCGGCTAGGCCGTTGTCGCGCTTGTGCGCGCTGTCGTCCGGCGGCGGCAGGCCGAGCGCGCCGAAGCCTTCGTGCACGCGGCGCACGATGCCCACCACGCGGCGGATGATCTGCCCGGTGAGATCCTGGTAGCTCTGGGTGAGCGCGATCTCGGTGAGGTTGTGGCGGATGCGGTCCAGCTGCTGGTCCTGGTCCGGGCTCAGCCCGTTGGCACGCAGCTGCTCGGTGAGCGCGCGGCATTCCTCGGCCAGGTCCAGGGTGCGGTGGGTGGCCTGTTCGGTCATCGCCACCACGTGGTCCAGGCGCGCGCAGGCATCGTCAAGCTCGCCGGCTTCGCTGGGCAGGGTGGGCAGTTCGCCCAGCGCCTGGCCCAGTTCGCGGGCAAGGCGGTTCAGCCCGGCCATCATCGGCTGGGTGCGCAGCGCGGCCAGGGCGTCGATTTCCCGGCGCCAGCCGGCTTCGTCGCCGCTTTCCAGCGCGGCCAGGGCATCCTGCAGGCGCTGCACCAGCGCCGATTTGTCGCGAAGGGTTTCCATCACGCGCTGGCCGCCAGGCGCTCGAAGATCTTGCCGAGCTTCTCTTCCAGGGTCTGGGCGGTGAACGGCTTGATGATGTAGCCGTTGACGCCGGACTGGGCGGCTTCAATGATCTGCTCGCGCTTGGCTTCGGCGGTGACCATCAGCACCGGCAGGGTCTTGAGCTTGGCGTCGGCGCGGATCGCCTTGAGCAGGTCGATACCGGTCATGACCGGCATGTTCCAGTCGGTGACCACGAAATCGAACGACTGGCTCTGCAGCAGGGCCAGCGCGGCATGCCCGTCCTCGGCTTCGGCCGTATTGGTGAAGCCCAGATCGCCCAGCAGGTTCTTGACGATACGACGCATGGTCGAGAAGTCGTCGACGATCAGGATACGCATGTTCTTGTTCAAAGCACTTTCCTCGGTATCAAGTGTTCTCGAGGCCGGCGTCGGCCGCCTCGAAGATCTTCAGTCGGCCACGCAGGCGCAGCACTGCCTGGCCATGGATCTGGCAGACGCGCGACTCGCTGACGCCGAGCACCGCGCCGATCTCTTTCAGATTCAGTTCCTGCTCGTAGTACAGCGACAGCACCAGCTGTTCGCGTTCGGGCAGCAGGCCGATCGCATTGCCCAGCTCGCGGCCGAACTCGCCGCGCTCCAGCACCTGCTGCGGGGTCGGGCCGCCCTGGGCGACGGTATCCAGCTCGCCCTGGTCTTCGATCCGCGATTCCAGGCTCAGCACCTGGCCACGCGCGGCGTCTTCCATCAGGCGCAGGTAGTCGGGCAGCGGCATGTCCATCGCGGCGGCCACTTCGGTGGCGCTGGCGGCGCGGCCGGTGGTCTGCTCCAGCCGACGGATGGTGGACGCGGCGTCGCGGGCACGGCGGTGCACCGAACGCGGCACCCAGTCGCCGCGGCGAATCTCGTCGATCATCGAGCCGCGGATGCGGATCGAGGCGTAGGTTTCGAACGAGGCGCCCTGGTCGGCGTCGTAGCTGCGCGAGGCCTCGATCAGGCCCATCATGCCGGCCTGGATCAGGTCGTCGACTTCAACGCTGGCCGGCAGGCGTGCGGCCAGGTGGTGGGCGATGCGCCGGACCAGGTCCGAGTGCTGGGCAATGCACTCGTTGGCAGCGGCGCGCTGCACCTCTTTGTATTGTGCGGCGCCTTTCATGCGGTCACCCCGCGTTGCTTGAGGATGCGTTCCAGGAAGAATTCAACGCCGCCGCGCGGCTCGGTCGGGGCCTGCCAGCGGGCGGTGCGCCGGGCGATCTCGGCGA
This sequence comes from Stenotrophomonas sp. SrG, assembly GCF_050031795.1. NCBI lineage: Bacteria > Pseudomonadati > Pseudomonadota > Gammaproteobacteria > Lysobacterales > Lysobacteraceae > Stenotrophomonas > Stenotrophomonas sp. SrG. The sequence continues at coordinate 406,063 of NZ_JBNBBE010000001.1, read as the reverse complement.
TCGCCTGCGCCGACGGGCTGGACGGGTAGGCCTTCACCACCGGCTGCTGGCGCTGCACCGACAGGCGCAACCAGTCGTCCTGCGGCACGCAGCCCAGGTAGTTCAGCGAGACATCGGCCAGGAACTTGTCGCAGACCCGGCTCAGCTTTTCGTAGAGCACGCGGCCTTCGTTGGGGTCACGCACCATGTTGGCGACCACCTGGATGCGGTCCACGCCACGTTCGCGCGAGAGCACCTTGATCAGCGCATAGGCATCGGTGATCGAGGCCGGTTCGTCGCAGACCACCACCACAGTGTCCTGGGCGGCCTGGCAGAAGGTGAGCACGCCGTCGGTGATGCCGGCGGCGGTGTCGACCACCATGAAGTCCAGATCGCGTTCCAGTTCGGAGAACACGTTGACCAGGCCCACGTGTTCGGCCGGCTGCAGTTCGGCCATGTGGCGGCGGCCGGACGCGGCCGGCACCACCAGCACGCCACCCGGGCCTTCCAGGATCACTTCATCCAGCGTGCAGCGCCCGGCGACCAGGTCGGCCAGGGTCAGCTTGGGCTGCAGGCCCAGGATCACATCGATGTTGGCCAGGCCCAGGTCGGCATCCAGCAGCAGCGTGCGCTTGCCCATGTCGGCCAGCGCCACGGCCAGGTTGGCCGACACGTTGGTCTTGCCCACGCCGCCCTTGCCGCCGGTGACGGCGATGGTGCGGACCGGGCCCAGCGGCTGGCTGCGGGTGGCCGACAACGGGAAGGTCCTGGTCAGGTTTTCATACTCACGCGACGGCATGGTTCAACTCCGGGTTGCAGGGCATATCGGCCGCGCGGCGCAAATCTTCAAGGCGAAGTACAAGATTGGCTGCACTGGCCCGGTGCAGGTCTTCGGGAACGTCCTGGCCATCGGTGACCCAGGTGATCGGCAGGCGGTGGTCGACGGCCACCGACAGGGCGGTACCGAAGCGGCCGGTCTCGTCCAGCTTGCTCAGCACCACGCCCTGCGGGTTGGCGCCGCTGAAGCGGCGGACCACCTCGTCCATGTCGCCGAAGCTGGTGTTGGCCGGGAGCACCAGCAGGGTGCGGATCTGCGGGGCGGCGCGCAGCCACTGCAGCTGGGCGGCCAGGGCGCGGTCACGCGGGCCCAGGCCGGCGGTGTCGATCAATACCAGCTTGTAGTCCTTCAGGCGCTCCAGCAGCTGGGCCAGGTCGCTGCCACTGTTGGCTTCATGCACGGCGATGCCGAGCTGGCGGCCGAAGCCATACAGCTGTTCGCGGGCGCCGATGCGGGCGGTATCGGTGGTGACCAGGGCCACGTCGCGGGCGGCGTGGGCTTCGGCGAAGCGCGAGGCCAGCTTGGCGATGGTGGTGGTCTTGCCGGCACCGGTGGGGCCGACCAGGGCGATCACGCCGCCGGCCTCCAGCGGGTCGACCGGGGCGATCGGCAGCTTCTTGGACAGCAGCCCCAGCATCAGGCCACGGCCACGGTGGGCTTCGGTGTCCAGCGGGATCTGCAGGGCCACGTCGCGGCAGATGCCGGCGTCGAAGCCGTATTCGTCCATCAGGTCCAGCGCGGCGGCACGCACCGCCGAACCGCGCAGGCGCTCGTCGGTGAAGCGGTTCATTTCGCGCTCGATGACGGTGCGCATGCCGGCCACTTCATTGCGCAGCTGGCGCAGTTCCTCATCGTCGCGGACCAGGGTCACCGGGGCGGCAACGGCAGGCACCGGGGCGGTGATGACCTCGGCCGGCACCGTCGGTTCGTTGGCGGCCTGCAGCGACGGCTCGACCGGTGCAGCAACGCTCATGGCGGCGACCGGCGCGGCGATGTCGTCCACAACCAGCGGAGCGGGCACGGCAAACACCGCCGAATCGTCGATCTGGATGGCCGGGCTGGCCGCGGCCGGGACCACCGGCACGGTTTCCCACAGCGGCGCCGCCGGGGCTTCAAGCGGAGCCCGCTGCATCTGCTGTGCCGGCATCTGCGGCAGCTGCGGCGGGACGCTGCTGCGGCCTGCCGGCGCGTGCATCTCGAACAGCGGTGCTTCGTCCAGCGGCGGGTCGATGATGAAGCGGGCGCGGTTGGCCGGGGCCGGCGCAGCGGCGCGGACCGGTGCTTCCACGGCCACCGGTGCGGCGTCGGCGACCGGCTTAACCACGGCGCGTTCGGCGACGGCAGCCTGTTCAACATTGAACGGGGCGAAGATCTGTTCTGGCAGCTGGGTGGCCGGCTGCACGTTGGCGCGGGCCAGGGTGGCGGCAAAGCCGCTGCTGCCCGGCGGCGGTACGATTTCGTTGGCGCTGTCCAGGGTGCGGCCGGTGGCGCCCACGGCGGCGCGGGCGAGGGCGGCCACGGCCGAGGTGGTGGCCGCCACCGGTTCCGGCGCGGCGGCCGGTGCCTTGCGGCGGGTCACCGCGGCGATCACCGCATCGGCGGCGTTGCGCGGGCGCGGGGCCGGCGGCGGCGGCGCCACGTCCTTGCGCGCCGCTTCCAGCGCACGCTGCACCGCGCCTTCGTCATAGTTCGCCGCGGCCACGATTTCCACGCCTTCCTCGATCCGGCGATTGGACAGGATCACGGCATCCGGACCGTGTTCCTTGCGCACCAGGTTCATGGCAGAGCGCATATCGGGAGCGACGAAGCGTTTGATTTTCATGCTGTGGTACCGGGACTGGGGCGGCTGGGGGGTGGAAGGGAAGCGCTGGTTGTCGGTGGTCTGCACGGTCCGGGTTTCCCTTCTTGTCCTGCTGCGGTGATTGCGAAATGGGGGTGTCTGTTTTCTGACGCGTTGCTGTCGGAGTTCCGGCTCAGCTGATCGTGCCGACCAGCTTCAGCCGCTTGTCCTCGGGGACCTCGCTGTAGGCCAGCACGGACAGCGACGGAACGCTGTGGCGTACCAGCCGTGCCAGCGCGGCACGTACCGGACCGGGCACCAGCACCACCGCGGGCTCGTTCTTCGCTTCCTGCTTGCTGACACATTCGGCCAGGCTCTGGTGCAGTCGCTCAGCGAGTCCGGGTTCCAGCGCGGCGCCGTTGCCCTGAGTGGACTCCTGCAAGACGCGTTCCAGTTGCGGGTTGAGGGTGAACACCGGCAGCTCGGCGGACATGCCGGCGATCTCCTGGACGATGAAACGGCCCAGCGCGTTGCGCACGGCGGCCGTCAGTACGCCGGGGTCCTGGCTCATCGGCGCGTTCTCCACCAGCGATTCGGCGATCTTGCGCAGCTGGCGCACCGGGATGCGTTCGATCAGCAGGTTCTGCAGCACCCGCACCACCACCGACAGCGGCAGCGCCTTGGGGGTGAGGTCTTCGACCAGCTTGGGCGCGCTCTTGGCCAGGTTGGCCAGCAGCTGCTGCACCTCTTCGTGGCCGAGCAGTTCCGGGGCGTGTTCGCGGATCAGGTGCGAGAGGTGGGTAGCGACCACGGTGGCCGGGTCGACCACGGTGTAGCCCATCGATTCGGCGTGGGCGCGCTGGTGCGGCTGGATCCAGGTGGCATCCAGGCCGAACGCGGGGTCCTTGCCGGCAATGCCTTCCAGCGCGCCGAGCGCGCTGCCCGGGTCCAGGGCCAGTTCGCGGTCGGGGTGGATTTCGGCGGTGGCCACCGGCACGCCGTGGATCAGCAGCCGGTAGGCGCTGGCGCCCAGTTCCAGATTGTCACGGATGTGCACCGACGGAATCAGGAAGCCGATGTCGTGGGTGAGCTTGCGGCGCACGCCCTTGATGCGCGCCATCAGTTCGCCGCCCTGGTTCTTGTCCACCAGCGGGATCAGCCGGTAGCCCACTTCCAGGCCCAGCGGATCGACCGGGCGCAGTTCGTCCCAGGTCAGTTCGGCGGTGGGCGAGGGGCTGCTGGCGCCGGGCAGGCCCAGCGCATTGGTAGGGCCGGCCGCAGGCGCGGCGGCGGCGCGCTCGGCCGCCTGGCTCTTCTTCCAGAGCTTCCAGGCGATGAAGCCGAGGATGGCAGCCAGCGTCAAGAAGGCGACGTTGGGCATGCCAGGGACCAGGCCGACCAGGCCCAGGATCGCCGCGGCGATGGTCAGAGCGCGGTGCTGTCCGAACACCTGGCCCATCATGGCCTGGGCCATGTCCTGCGAGCGCGAGGCGCGGGTGACCAGCATGGCCACGGCCGAGGACACCAGCAGTGCCGGCAGCTGCGCCACCAGGCCGTCACCGATCGACAGCAGGGTGTAGGTGGCTGCGGCTTCGCCAAACGGCATGCCGTGCTGGAGCACGCCGACCGCCAGGCCGCCGATCATGTTGATGAAAAGAATGAGGATGCCGGCGATGGCATCGCCGCGGATGAACTTGCTGGCACCGTCCATGGCGCCGTAGAAGTCGGCTTCCTCGCGGACTTCTTCACGGCGCAGCTTGGCTTCTTCACGCGTCAGCAAACCGGCGTTGAGGTCGGCGTCGATCGCCATCTGCTTGCCGGGCATGGCGTCCAGGATGAAGCGCGCGGTCACTTCGGACACGCGGCCGGCACCCTTGGTGATCACCACGAAATTGATGATGGTCAGGATCGCGAAGACCACGATGCCCACGGCGTAGTTGCCGCCGATGACGAATTCGCCGAACGCGGCGATCACCTTGCCGGCCGCTTCGTGGCCATTCTGGCCGTTGAGCAGGATCACGCGGGTGGACGCCACGTTCAGCGCCAGCCGCAGCATGGTGGTGATCAGCAGCACGATCGGGAAGATGGTGAAATCCAGCGGGCGCTTCACGTACACCACCGCCAGCAGCACCATCAGCGAGATGGCGATGTTGAAGGTGAACAGCGCATCCAGCACGGGGGCGGCCAGCGGCACCACCACCATGGCCAGCAGGGCCAGCACGATCAGCGGGGCGCCCAGGCCCTGGCGGATCATGTCCAGGGCGCGGCGGGTGTTCATGCCGGCGGGCTGGGCGCTCATGGGCGGCCTCCCTTGCCGAACTCATCCACGTCGATGCTGGGCGCGGCCGGCATCGGTCCACCCCGCCAGGTACGCAGCTGGTAGACGTATGACAGCACCTGGGCAACGGCCGAATACAGTCTCACGGGAATTTCCTTTCCAAGTTGACCTTCCCGATACAAGGCGCGTGCCAAAGGCGGGGCCGAGACGATGGCGACCTTGTTGCCGTCGGCCACCTGGCGGATGCGCAGGGCGGTTTCGTCCACGCCCAGGGCCACCACGGTGGGGGCGCCCATCCTGCCGCCGTCGTATTTGAGGGCCACCGCGTAGTGGGTGGGGTTGACCACCACTACGTCGGCGGTGGGCACCGCTTCCATCATCCGGCGGTTGGACATCTGCTGCTGCAGCTGGCGGATGCGGCCCTTCACTTCCGGGCTGCCCTCGCTTTCCTTCATTTCCCGGCGCAGCTCTTCGCGGGTCATCTTCAGCTTGCGCATCCAGTTCCAGCGCTGGTACGGGGCGTCGATGGCGGCCAGCAGCATCATGGCGCCGCCGGTGGCCAGCATCAGTTTCAGGGTGAAGCCCAGCCCGTGGACCATGGCCGCCTCCAGCGGCTGGTGGACCAGGTCGCGCAGCCCGCGGATGCCATGCCAGACCACCAGCCCGGCGGCGGTGCCGACGAACACGATGCGCAGCAGGGATTTGGTGAATTCGCCGATGGCTTCGGCGCCATACAGGCGCTTCATGCCGGCCATCGGGCTGAGCCGGTTGAACTGCGGCATCAGCGATTTGTTCGACCAGCGCAGGCCGCCCATGGCTACCGGGGCCAGGAAGCTGGCCAGCAGGCAGACCAGCAGCAGCGGCCACAGGGCCAGCATCAGCTGCAGGAACAGGTGCCCGAAATGGTTGAACAACCCCAGCGGCTCGAAGCGCAGGCCCGGTTCCGGGGTCAGGGCCAGCTTCATCCAGTCCTTGGCGCTGCTGGCCATGCCCCCGGAAAACGCCATCAGCGCCAGCACCGAGGCGCCGAACACGGCGGCGGTGGCCAGCTCGCGTGAACGCGGGATGTTGCCCTGTTCACGGGCATCGCGCAGGCGTTTTTCGGTAGGTTGTTCGGTTTTTTCGCCGGCTTGTTCTTCGTCGGACATCGGGAGCAGGGCACCGCGGGGATTACCCGGGGTGGTGCAAGAAGTGTTCCATTGCGGACGAGGTGCCGGGAGCAAAGCACGTGACAGGGACAGTGATCGAGCTCTGGCTCGGGATCGGGATCGTGATCGTGATCGTGATGGTGACGGCGACGGCGACGGCGACGGCGACGGGAGAGTAGGGTCGGTTCCCAAACGACCGCCGATACGGGGTCAACGTCCGGTAACGCATGACGGGAAGCGCAGAAGCGTTCCCCGACGGAGGTCATGCCGCCATCGAACGCGGGCAATCCACGTGCAGTCGATCGGGATGCGACCCTACCAGCAACAGCCCAACAGCCCGGCGCCACCGGCATCATCGATGGCATCATCCAGGTTCAACTGACTGCTGCGGTAATCGATGTCGCCTTTCCTGTTCTGCGTTGTCCTGTTGGCCGGGCTGCTGCATGCCAGCTGGAACGCCATCGTCAAACGCGGCAGCGATACGCTGTTCACCACGATCCTGGTGACCGGCTCGGCGGCGTTGATCGCGGCGCTCTGCCTGCCTTTCGTGACCGCACCGGATCCGCGCAGCTGGCCGTGGCTGGCTGCGTCGACCGTGCTGCAGGCGGGGTATTACCTGCTGGTGGCGCGCACCTACCGGGTGACCGACATGAGCGCGGCCTATCCGTTGATGCGGGGTTGCGCGCCGATCCTGGTGGCGCTGGTGGGCGGGGTCGTTCTCGGCGAGCGCCTGCCGGGGTTGGCATGGGCCGGCATCGGGCTGATCTGCTTCGGTATTCTGTGCATGTCGCACGGGATCGTGCGTCGGCAGATATGGCTGCCTCTGCTCAACGCCGGAGTGATTGCCACTTACACGCTGGTAGACGCCTTGGGGGCGCGGCAGTCCGGTTCGGCGCTGGGCTACACCTTGTGGCTGTTCCTGCTGTCGGGGCTGCCATTGCCGGTCTGGGCCCTCGCTACCCGCGCGCCGCAGCTTTTCGCCTATGCACGATCGAACTGGGGCTACGGCCTCGTCGGCGGCGTAGGTACGCTGACATCCTACGGCGTGGTGCTCTGGGTGATGACGCAGGCGCCTGTGGCGATGGTCTCGGCGCTACGCGAGACCTCGATCCTGTTTGGCGTGCTGATCTCTGCGTTGGTGTTACGCGAACGGGTCACCCGACAACGTTGGGTCGCCGCCGGATTGATCGTTGCAGGAGCGGTGGTGTTGCGCGTGTGCGGCTAATCCAGGAAATGCCCGCCCTGCGAGGCTTTGTGGTCCTGTGACACCACCATCCGTGGGCGTGGCAGGTCGTGGAGCTGCAGGAAGCGCTCGGCGTCGACCGGGCGGCCGAGCAGGTAGCCCTGCAGGAAGTCGCAGCCCAGCCGCTCCAGGTAGGAACGCTGGCCGGCGGTTTCCACGCCTTCGGCCACGATGTCCATGTCCAGCGCATGCCCCAGCGCCACGATGGCCGAGACGATCACCACGTCTTCGGAGCTGTTTTCCAGGTCGCGCACGAAGGCGTGGTCGATCTTGATCTCGGTGGCCGGCAGGCGCTTGAGATACAGCAGGCTGGAATAGCCGGTGCCGAAATCGTCGATGGAAATGCCCACACCCAGCCGCGCCAGCGCCTGCAGCAGGCGCAGGCTGGTCTCGGTGTCGCGCATCACCGCGCTTTCGGTGATCTCCAGGACCAGCCGGCGCGGTTCCACCCGGTGCAGCTTCAGCGCGTCGCTGATCTCGCCGAGCAGGTTCGGGGAGCCGAACTGGATCGGCGACAGGTTCACCGATACCGACCAGCTGTCATGGCCGGCGTCATGCCAGCGGCGCAGCTGGCGGCAGGCTTCGTTGAGCACCCAGCGCCCGATCTCGTGGATGACCCCGCTGCGTTCGGCCAGGCGGATGAAACGATCCGGTGGAATCAGCCCGTGCTCGGGGTGGTTCCAGCGGACCAGGGCCTCGGCGCCACAGACCTGGTGGGTGCTGACCCGGACCTTGGGCTGGTAGTGCAGGAACAGCTGGTTGGCCTGGATCGCGCGGCGCAGGTCGGCCAGCAGCCGGAACTGCTGTTCGGCGCTGTCGCTCATCCACTCGGCGAACACCACGAAGGCGTTGCGTCCGGCCTCCTTGGCCTGGTACATCGCCGCGTCGGCATACCCCATCAACTGGCGTTCGGTGGTGGCGTGGTCGGGGCAGATGGCAATGCCGATGCTGGCGGTGACCTGCAGCTCATGCCCGGGCACCAGGTTGCCGGTGCCCACGGCCTGGATGATGCTGCTGGCCAGGCTGGACACGTCCTCGTCGTTGTCGATGCCGACCACCAGCACGAACTCGTCGCCGCCCAGGCGGGCCATCACGTCGGCGGCACGCAGCAGCTGGCGGGTGCGCGTGGCCACCGCGACCAGCAGGGCGTCGCCGGTCTGGTGACCGTAGGCGTCGTTGACCTGTTTGAAGCCATCCAGGTCCATGAACATCACCGCGAAACGCCCGCCACGTTGTTCGGCATCCACCAGGGCCTGTTCAATGCGCTGCTGCAGCAGCAGGCGATTGGGCAGGTGGGTCAGCGGATCGTGCAGGGCGGCCTGGCTGAGCTCTGCATGCGCATCGTCAAGCGACGTGCGCAGGTGCAGGTTGCGCAACCGCAGCAGCTGCGCCTGCTGCCGCTGGTCCAGCCAGGACACCAGCAGCACCACGGCCAGGATGCCGATGGTGAGCACCATCACCAGCGCCCCCAGCCACTGGGTCTGCAGGCCGGTGCCGGCGGCGGCGCCGCACACACTGTCGGCGGGGAACCGTGCCGCGGCCATGCCGGTGTAGTGCATGCCGACGATCGCCGCGCCCAGCACCACCGCCGGCGCCAGGCGATGCTGCAGCCGGGTGTCGTTGTGGCGCAGGCGGAAGGCGACGTACAGCGCGACCCACGACGCCGCCACTGCAATGATGAGAGAGAGGGTGAACCAGCCCGGGTGGTATTCGATGCCCGGGCGCATGAGCATGGCCGCCATGCCCAGGTAGTGCATGCTGGCGATGCCGCTGCCCATCAGCAATGCACCCAGCGCCAGGCGCGAATGCGGCAACGTGGCGCGTGAGACCAGCCAGAGCGCGAAGATCGAGGAGGCGATCGCCGCCAGCAACGATACCGCGGTCAGTTCAAGGTCGTACCCCAATGGAATGGGCAGCTTGAAGGCCAGCATGCCGATGAAGTGCATGGACCAGATTCCCAGGCCCATGGCGCACCCACCGCCCAGCAGCCACAGCACGCTGATCCTTGGCGAAGGCGCGGTGGTGACCCGATTGGCCATGTCCAACGCGGTGAAGGACGCCATGATGGCGACCAGCAGCGAAACCACGACCAACCATGGGGTGTAACTGCCGACGAGCATCATGACTCTCCCTGGCGTACACAGCTGCAATCTAAAAAGACTGGACCGCGCGTCTGCGCGGACTGCTCAGGCACGTTCCCCCTGCCGTGAGCGCATGTTAACGACACAGGAGGGGGCGAAAGCAAGCGCAAATCCGGCCAAATTTCATGCGGCCATCACGCGACCGTCACCTGTTTTGCATACGGGCGCGTACGCGACGGGGCCGGCGCTAGCGGGTGAGGCCGTCGGCGGTCTGGAACGCGGCGTCGAACAGGCGTTGCACCGGGGGGCCCATTTCACCGGCAAGCACGGTCAGCAGGAACAGGCCCAGCAACAGGGCGACCGGCAGGCCCAGCTGGATCGGGTTGAGCGCGGGTGCGGCACGCGCCAGCACGCCGAAGGCCAGGTTCACCGCCAACATGGCGACCGTGATCGGCAGCGACAGCGTCAACGCACCGCGCAGCACCTGCAGCAGGAACGTGGGCGCGGTGCTGATGAACGCATCAAGGTCGGGCAGCGATGCGCCGATCGGCACGGCCTTGTAGCTGTCCATCAACAGTGAGATCAACGCGAGATGTCCGTTGGCGGCAAAGAACAGCAGGCCGAACAGAAGATAGAACCACTGCCCGATCACGCCCGAGGTGCCGCCGCGCATCGGATCGCTCATCTGCGCGAAGGCCAGGCCGGTGCCCTGCGAGACCAGTTCGCCGGCCATGGCCCCGGCCTCGAACACCAGCCGCAGCAGGAAGCCGATGGAGATGCCGATGGCCAGTTCGCGCGCGATGCTGAGCACGGTGGCCGCGTCAAAACCGGTCCAGGCCGGGACGGGCGGCAGCATCGGCGACAGCGCGATGGCCAGTGCGCCGGACAGCATCACGCGCACCCGTGCCGGCACCGCGCGGCTGCCGACCAGCGGCATGGCCATGATCATGGCGCCGATGCGCAGCATGGTCCACAGCACGGTGCCGATCATGCCGAAGGCGTTGAGCCCGTCGGCGGCCATCTGGGTTGCCGAATCCATCGCGGGGCTATCCGATCAGGTGCGGTATGCGCTGGAACAGCAGCGTGGTGTATTCGACCAGGTGGCCGATCAGCAGGCTGCCCAGCGCGAACAGCACCGCGGTGAGCGCGGCGGCCTTGGCCACGAAGGCAATGGTGGGTTCGTTGAGCTGGGTGGCGGCCTGCACCACGCCGACCACCACGCCGACGATCAGGACGGTCAACAGCAGCGGGCCGGCCACCCACAGCACGGTGATCAGGCCGCCGCGCAGTTCGGTCAGGGCAAGTTCGGGTGTCATGACGACCTCAGACGGCGTTGAAGCTGGCGGCGAGGGTGCCGACCACCAGTACCCAGCCGTCGACCAGCACGAACAGCAGGATCTTGAAGGGCGCCGAGACCAGCATCGGCGAGAGCATCATCATGCCCATCGACATCAGCACGCTGGCCACGACCAGGTCGATGATCACGAACGGGATGAAGATCAGGAAGCCGATTTCAAAGGCGGTTTTCAGTTCGCTGGTGACGAACGAGGCGACCAGCACCGGGAACGGAATGGCATCGGGGCTGGCGTAGGTGCCATGCCCGGCCATGCCGGCGAAGGTCATCAGGTCGGTTTCGCGGATCTGGGCCAGCATGAAGGCGCGCAGCGGCTGGGTGGTGAGGGTCCAGGCGGTCTGGAAGTCGATCTCGCCGTTGAGGTAGGGCGCCATGCCGCTGCCCCAGGCTTTCTGCCACACCGGCAGCATGACCATGGCGGTCAGGAACAGGGCCAGGCCGAGCAGCACCTGGTTGGACGGAGTCTGGCCGGTGCCCAGTGCCTGGCGCAGCAGGCCCAGCACGATGATGATGCGGGTGAAGGCGGTAAGCACCAGCAGCATCGACGGGATCAGGGTGATCGCGGTCATCAGCAGCAGGGTCTGCAGCGGCAGGCTGACCGGGGCGCCCCCGATCTTGCCGACATTCACGTCGGGCAGGTTGGGCACGGCGGGCGCGCCGGGCGCGGCCATCGCCAGCGCGGGCAACGCGCACAGCAGCAGGGTCAGCAGCAACGGCAGGTAACGGGTCCAGGATGCACGGGGGCCACGCATGATCATTTTTCCTTGCGCAGCCGCTGTTGCAGCAGCTGGGCGAAATTCGGCAGGTTCTTGAAATCCGGCAGGCGCGCCGGTTCCGGGGTGGGCAGCGGTTCGGGCAGGCGGTGCAGGGTGTTGATGCCGCCGGCGGTGACGCCGAGCAGCAGCTGTTCGCCATTGATATCGACGACGACGACGCGTTCCTTGGCACCCACGTTGAGGCTGGCCACCACGCGCAGGCCGTCGGCGGGCTTGAAGCCGCTGCCGGGCATGCGCTTGAGCACCCAGCCCAGGCCGACGATCAGCGCCAGCACGGCCAGCAGTGCGAGCACGGCGCCGAACATGCTGGGTGCCGCGGCGGCGTGCTGGCCGACCTTGGCCGCCGGTGCACCGGCGGCAATGAGTGCCAGGGAAATCAACGCAGTCTCCGGATCCGTTCGCTGGGGCTGACCACGTCGGTGAGGCGCACACCGAAGCGGTCGTTGATGACCACGACTTCGCCGTGGGCGATGAGGGTGCCGTTGACGAACACGTCGAGCGATTCGCCGGCGCCGCGTTCCAGTTCGACCACCGAGCCCTGGTTGAGCTGCAGCAGGTTGCGGATGGGCAGGCGGGCGCGGCCGACTTCCAGCGACAGGGTGACCGGTACGTCGAGGATCACGTCGAGGTTCAGATCCGGGCCACCGCTGGTCTCGTCGGACTGCAGGGTGGTGAACTGCGCCGGTGCCGGTTCGTTGGTTTCGATGTCGTCGTTCATTGCGGGTCTTCCTGGATAACGGGAGCGCGCGGGCGGGTGCCCGGGGGATGGGTAGCGGTGATCTTCACGGCGTTCATGCCGTTGGCGACCCCGAACTGGCCGGTGAACACGGGAATGTTCTCCACGCACAGCGGCACGTGGGGAGGCAGGTCGATGGGCAGGATGTCGCCGATCTTGAGCTGGGTGAGGTCACGCAGGCTCATGCGTTTGGTGGCGAGCACGCTGGAGAGGGTGACTTCGGCGATGTTGAGCTGTTCGCGCAGCATGGTGCCCCAGCTTTCGTCGCGGTCGTTGCGGTCGCTTTGGATGCCGGCGTCGAGCAGTTCGCGGATCGGTTCGAGCATCGAGTACGGCAACGTGACGTGGATGTCGCCGCCACCGCCGTCGAGTTCGACATGCAGGCGGCAGACCACGACGTATTCGCGGGGGGTGACGATGTTGGCGAAGTGGGGGTTGATTTCGGAGTTGATGTATTCGAGTTCGACATCCATCACCGGGGCCCAGGCTTCGCGCAGGTCGGCGAAGGTCTGCTTGAGCAGGAGGTGGATGACGCGCATTTCGGTGGCGGTGAATTCGCGGCCTTCGATGCGGGTGGGGTAGCGCCCGTCGCCGCCGAAGAAGTTGTCGACGATGGCGAACACGAGGGTCGGTTCGAAGACGATGAGGCCGGTGCCGCGCAGGGGCTTGAAGCGGATCAGGTTGAGGTTGGTCGGTACATACAGGGAGTGCATGTAGTCGTTGAACTTGATCAGTTCGATGCCGCGCACGGACAGTTCGGCGGAGCGGCGGATCAGGTTGAACAGGCCGATGCGCCAGAGGCGGGCGAAGCGCTCGTTGACCATTTCCAGGGTCGGCATGCGCCCCCGGATGATGCGGTCCTGGCTGGCAAAATCGTAGTTGCGCGCTTCGCCGGGGGCGATGGCGTCGACTTCGGTTTCGACGGCGCCGGAATCGACGCCATGCAGCAGGGCATCGATTTCGTCCTGGGAAAGCAGGTCATTCATGGGATGCCCTTACTGGGTGACGAAGCTGGTGAACAGCAGTTCGTCGACGCCCTTGCTGCCGGTTTCGGCTTTGAGCAGTTTCTGCACTTCGGCCAGGGAGTCGGCCTGCAGGCGTTCTTTGCCGGCGCGGTCGGCGATCTGGGCCGGTTCGACCTGGGAGAACAGCATGAGCAGTTTGGCGCGGATGGCGGGGGCGTGAAGCTTGATGGCTTCAAGGGCGGCCGGGTCGCGGGTCATGAGCTGGACTTCGACCTGGAGGTAGCGGGGGCCGTCGAAGCTGCTGCTGAGGTTGACGACGAACGGGGGTTCGAGGCCGAAGTAA
>NZ_JBNBBE010000001.1:347864-392532 GCF_050031795.1 Stenotrophomonas sp. SrG | reverse complement strand
TGCAAGAGCGGTAGGGCCCGACCGTTGGTCGGGTCGCTTTATGCGTATGCGTCGACCAATCCGCGCTGGCGCATCAATTGCGATGGGGAAATTGTCGTTTCGACCAATGCCGGGTCGCCGTCGGTGGTTCCGTGGCCTGCCTGGCCGCCGTTTGCCTTGCCGTCCTGCGCGGTCTGCTGGTGGCCAACGTCGGCATTGCCCAGCTGGAATCCCTGGTCGTTCAGCATTTCACGCAGGCGCGGGATGCTGGATTCGAGGGCGTGGCGGACGTCGGCGTGGGCGCTGCTGAAGCTGGCGTGGACCTTGTCGCCGTCCATCTGGAGGCGGACTTCGATCTGGCCGAGGTCGTGCGGGGTGACTTTGATGGTGGCGTGGCCGATTTTCTGGTCGGCCAGCCAGCCGATGCGGGCGCTCATGGCGTCGTCGAAGTCGTCGCCGCCGATGTGCGGGGTGGCGGTGGGGTCGCCCTGGAACGGGGTGCTGGCGGTGGCGGCGGCCTTGAGTTCGGCGGCGGCGTGCAGGGCGTGCAGGAGCGGGGTGGTGGGGGCGTCGGTGTCGCTGCCGGCGTTGGCGATGGCGTCTTTCAGCGAATCGGGCAGGGCGACGTCTTCCGTGACCTGGGCGTCGGCCGGCAGGGCGATGGGCGCGGCGCTGTTGGCAGTGACGGCGGGGGCGACGCCGGGCAGCGTGGGTGCGGGCAGTGCGCTGGTGGGGGTGGTGGGCGCGGTGGGGAGTGCCGGGTCGGCCTTGGCCAGGGCGGTGTCGGCATTGGCGGCCGGGGCGGCCATGACGGTGACGGCTTCGACGCCGGCCAAGGCCAGGCCGGCGAGGCCGAGCGGCGGCCATGGAGCGGTGTCGGCGTCGTCGGTGGCGTCGCTGGCGGTCGGCGTGTCGCTGGCGGCAGTCGTGGGGGCGGCGGCCGGGTCGGTGGCCTCGGCTGGCGCGTCCGCGCCGGGGCGGCCGGGGGCGTCGCCCGTGCTGCTGCCGCCGCTGTCGGCGGTCGTGGGTTTCTCTTTGCTGGCCTTGGCGGGCGCGTCTTTAGGGCCGCCGTCGGCTTTCAGCAGGGCGTCAAAGTCCCGACGTTCGCTGCCGCCGCTGGCGGTGTTGCGCGCGCTGGGGCTGGTGGGGGTGGCGCTGCTGCTGGCGGTGGGGCCGGCGCTGCTGCCGAGCAGGCTGGGGGGCATCACGGGGTGTCTCCGCTGTCGGTGTCTTCGGCGCGGGCCAGGCGGCTGCGGCGGGCGCCGAGGTCGTCCATTTCGCGCTGGTCGCGGCGGTCGACCAGGACTTTTTCCTGGGCGCGGTAGCTGGCGGCGAGCTGTTCGAGCACGGCTTTGTCGCGGCTGGCCAGGATCAGGCGGGCGCGTTCGGCTTCGACCTTTTCGCGGTTGCTGTCGACGGTCTGGCGCTGCTGGGCGACGGCGGTGTCGAGGCGGTCAAGGAAGGCGCGGCGGTTGAGCAGCTGGGCCGGGCTGGTGGCGGCCATCTGTGCGTTCGCGTACTCCTCGGCATAGCGCCGCAGCTCTTCCAGGCGTGAGAGGTGGGTGTCGAGCACGCGCTGGCGTTCGGCGAGGTCGCGGGCGACTTCGTCTTCGTGGTCCTGGGCCCGCTTGAGCAGGGGATCGATGCGCTTGGATTGCATGGGTTAGCCCTCAGGTTCCACCAAGCGCTTGAGCGCGGCCTGGCTGTGCGGCAGGTCGGCGGCTTTGCCGACGTCCTGGCCGAGGAAATCGACGATGTCCGACCAGCGTTCCAGTGCTTCGTCGGTGGCCGGGTCGTTGCCGCGCTGGTAGGCGCCGATGGCGATCAGGTCGCGGTTGCTGGAGTAGGCCGAGACCAGGCGCTTGAGCTTGCGGATGCGCAGGCGCCAGGGTTCGTCGGCGATTTCAGTGACGACGCGGCTGACCGACGATTCAACATCGATGGCCGGGTACAGGCCGCTGTCGGCCACGCGGCGGGAGAGCAGGATGTGGCCGTCGAGGATGGCGCGGGCGGCGTCGGCGATGGGGTCCTGCGGGTCGTCGCCTTCGGTCAGCACGGTGTAGAACGCGGTGATGGAGCCGCGGCCCTTGGCGCCGTTGCCGGCGCGTTCGACCAACGCGGGTAGTTTGGCGAACACCGAGGGCGGGTAGCCGCGGGTGGTCGGCGGTTCGCCGACGGACAGGCCGATTTCGCGCTGGGCCTGGGCGAAGCGGGTCAGCGAGTCCATCAGCAGCAGCACGTTCAGGCCCTGGTCGCGGAACCATTCGGCAATGGCGGTGGCGCGGTAGGCGCCGTGCAGGCGGGCCAACGGTGGGCGGTCGGCGGGGCTGGCCACCACCACGGCGCGGCGCAGGCCTTCTTCGCCGAGGGTGCTTTCGACGAAGTCGCGCACTTCGCGGCCACGTTCGCCGATCAGGCCGACCACGATCACATCGGCGGCGGTGTAGCGGGTCATCATGCCCAGCAGGGTGGACTTGCCGACGCCGGAACCGGCGAACAGGCCCACGCGCTGGCCACGGCCGATCGGCAGCAGGGCGTTGATGGCGCGCACGCCGACATCGAGCGGCTGGGTGATCGGTTCGCGGGCGAGCGGGTTGATCGAGACGCCGGCCATGCCGACGGTGCCTTCGGCGCGGATCGGACCCTTGCCGTCGAGCGGCACGCCGTCGCTGTCGATGACGCGGCCGAGCAGGCCTTCGCCGACTTCCACGCCGCCACGGCCCAGCGAGGGCACCACGCGGGCGTTGGGCAGCAGCCCGTGCAGCTCGGCGCTGGGCATCAGGTAGGTGCGTTCGCCGGCGAAGCCGACCACTTCGGCATCGACCCAGCCGCCATCGGCCACTTCGACCTTGCAGCTGGCGCCCATCGGCGATTCGCAGCCGACCGCTTCCAGGGTCAGGCCGACCGCGCGGCGCAACACGCCTTCGCGGATCAGGCCGCGACCATGTGCGCCGTCGGGCTTGATGCCGTCCAGGCGCGCGGCCAGGCGCAGGTTGCGCGCGGCGGACCAGTCCGCGGCGGGCGGGGGCAGGGACTCAGGGGTCATGCGCTGGCTCCGGATTTGCGCAGCACTGCATCCAGCGCGCCGCGCAGACGCGCCTCGAGGGTGCCGTCGATGCGCACGGCTTCGGCGTGCACGCGCAGGTCGCCACGGCTCAGGGTGAGGTCGGCGGTGAGGCGCTGGGTGGGCGAGAGCTGCAGCAGCGGGGCGAGTGCGGCGATGTCGTCGGGGTGCAGGCGCACTTCGACCTCGCGATTGGCACCGCCCACCGCGTCGACCGCTTCGCCAACCAGCTGCGCGAGCAGGGCGGGGTCGGCCTCGTAGGCGCGGCCGACCAGGGTGCCGGCGATGCGCACGGCCAGTTCGCCAAGCGCGGCCACCACTTCGTTTTCGAGACGCGCCAGTGGACGGCCGAAGTTGTCCAGGATGCCTTCGATCTGCGCGACCAGGCGGCGCACTTCGGCCTGGCCCTGGGCTTGGCCGTCGGCGTGGCCCTGTTCGAAACCGTCTTTCTCCGCAGCGTCCTGGATCGCCTGGATTTCTTCCAGGGTCGGCAGCTGCAGCAGCGGTTCGGGCTCGTGTTCGGCAACCGGTTCGTCGAGGTCGTAATGGTCGTCCTGCGGGGCGGCAGGGGCCGCCAGCAGGTCCGGGGCAAGCCAGCGCACGGCGTGGTTCACAGCATCGCCTCCGCGTTGCCGCCGAGGGTGACGGTGCCTTCATCGGCCATGCGCTTGACGATGGCCAGGATCTCGCGCTGCGCGGTTTCCACGTCCGACAGGCGCACCGGACCGCGTGCTTCCATGTCTTCAAGCAGGATTTCGGCGGCACGCTGGGACATGTTGCGGGTGATCTTGTCGCGCACCTTGATGTCGGCGCCGCGCAGGGCCAGGCCCAGGCGCTCGCCACTGACTTCGCGCAGCACCAGCTGCAGTTCGCGGTCTTCCAGGTCGATCAGGTCGTCGAACACGAACATCTTTTCCTGGATGCGCGCGCTCAGCGGCGCATCGATGCGCGAGATCTCGCCAAGGATGGCCTGGTCCTGGCCACTGTCCATGAAGTTGAGGATGTTGGCCGCGCACTGCACGCCGCCGATGTTGGACGACTTCAGGTTCTGGTTGCCGGCGAACTGGCGCTCCATGATCTCGTTCAGTTCGTTCAACGCGTTGGGCGGAATGCCGTCCAGGGTGGCGATGCGCAGCAGCACGTCCACGCGGGTGCGCTCGGGCAGCAGCTTGAGCGCATCGGCGGCCTGGTCGGTTTCCAGGTGGGCCATCACGATGGCGATGATCTGCGGGTGCTCGTTGCGCACCAGGTCGGCCACTGCACGCGGGTCCATCCACTTCAGCGCGTCCAGGCCGGTGGTGTTGCGGCCGAGCAGGATGCGGTCGATCAGGTTGCCGGCCTTCTCGCTGCCCAGAGCCTGTACCAGCATGTTGCGGATGTAGTCGTCCGAGCCGACGCCAAGCGAGGTCTTGGAGCCCAGTTCGGTGCTGAACTGGTCCATGACCCGCTCGACCTGCTCGCGGGTGATGTCGCTCATGGTCGCCATGGCGATGCCGATCTTCTGCACTTCCTTCGGTTCCATGTGGCGCAGCACGTCGGCCGCTTCCACTTCACCCAGGGACAGCAGCAGCACGGCGGCGCGCTGCACGCCGCTCAGCGGGGCAGGGGGGGCGGCGGGATCAATCATTGGCCACCCAGCCCTTGACCACCTGGGCCACGCGCTTGGAATCGGTCTTTACAGCTTCACGCGCCATGCGCAGTCGTTCCTCGTAGGAGTCCACGGGCAATGCCAGCGGCTCTTGGCCAGAAAGGTGTACCCGGTCCGAGCCGAGCTGGGGCAGGCCTTCGCCATCGTCCACCAGCTGCACGTCGGCGGTGTGCGGTTCGAGGCTGTCGTCCCTGCCGGGCTTCTTCGGGGTGCCGGTGATCGAGCGCAGCGCCGGGCGCAGTACGCCGAACACCAGCGCCAGCACCACGATGGCACCGAGCAGCAGGCGCAGGCCGTCCTGCACCTGCGGCAGTTCCCACCACTTCGGCCCTTCGACCGGGGTGACTTCACGCACGAACGGAGCGTTCATCACCGACACGGTGTCGCCACGCTCGGCGTTGAAGCCCACCGCCTGCTTGACCAGCGCTTCGACCCGGGTGAGTTCAGCGGCCGACAGCGGCTGCTCGGTGGTCTTGCCGTTGGCGCCCGGGCGCGGCACGTTGTCCAGCAGTACGGCGACGGAAACGCGCTTGATGCGGCCGGCCGGCTGGCGGCTGTGCTGCAGGGTGCGATCCAGTTCGTAGTTGCGTGTGGCGTTGCGCGCGGTTTCGGTAGGCGTGGCAGCGGTGGCCGGTGCCGCAGCCGGACCCGGCGGCGTGTTGCTGGCCGCACCCGGTACGCCCTGCGGGCCCGGGGTGGTCGTGCTGTTTTCGCTGGTCTGTTCGCTGCGCAGCTTCTGCGGCTCGCCGTTGTAGATTTCGCGGGCTTCTTCGGTGACCGAGAAGTCCATGTCCACGCTGACCTCCGGGTTGACCCGGCCCGGGCCGGTCATCGGCTCGAGCAGCTCGCGGATGCGCTGGTTGAACGAGGTTTCCTGGCGGCGCACCTGGTCGAACTGGGCGGCGTTGACCGCCGCTTCGCTGTTGGGGTCGGACACGCTGAGCATGCGCCCGCTCTGGTCGACCACGGTGACGCGCTCGGCGGCCAGGTCGGGAATGCTGGCGGCCACCATGTGCACGATGGCATCGATCTGGCCGCGTTCCAGCTGCTGGCCACCGCGCAGTTCCAGCACCACCGAGGCGCTGGCAACGTCGCGCTGGCGGGTGAAGGCGCTGGGCTTGGGAATGGCCAGGTGCACGCGCGAATCGCGGACCGGGCGCAGGGTGTTGATGGTGCGCGACAGCTCGGTTTCCAGCGAGTGCTGGTAGCGGGCATTTTCCATGAACTGGCTGACGCCGAAGCCGGGGTCGCGCTCCATCAGCTCGAAGCCGAGCCGGCCGCTATCGGTCAGGCCGGAGCCGGCCAGCTTCAGGCGCGCATCGTGCAGGTTCTTTTCCGGCACGGTGATGCCGCCGGTGGCGGCATCCAGTTCGAACGGAATCTGTGCCGCACGCAGCAGGTCGGTGGCTTCGGCGGTGGCCTTCTGGTCCAGGCCGGTGTACAGCGGCACCATCCCCGGCTTCTGCGACCAGAAGAACACGAACAGGCCTGCCGCAACGGCCACGGCGATCATCGCCATCAGGCCAAGCCGACGGGTGATCTGCAGGCTTTGCAGCCGGTCGAACCACTGGCCCGCCTTTTCGGCGTTCAGGGATTCCTTGGTGAGCGACAGGGCCATGCGTTTCTATCCTTACAGCGGCATGTTCATCACGTCCTGGTAAGCCTGGACGAGACGGTTGCGGACTTCCACGGTGGCGCGGAAGGCGATCTGGGACTGCTGCGAGGCGACCATCACCTTGGCCAGGTCGGCGCCGGGTTCACCCAGTTCGAAGGCGCGTGCGAGGGCGCCGGATTTCTGCTGCGCCTCGTTGACGCCGGCGATCGCGCCACGCAGGGTTTCGGTGAAGCTCGGGCCCTGCACGTCCTGCGGCGCCCCCAGCCCCTGCAGCCCTTGCAGGGCGTTGGTCTGGGGGGTCTCAACGGACTGACCGACCTGGGTCTGGTAGGTGCGGATCTGGGAAAGAATCGAGGTGACGGAGTGTGACATCTGGAACGTTCCGGCTGTTTGGGGGTTTCGAGTGATGACGTTGCAAGCCCCGTGCCGAAACGGCTGAGTGGTTCAGCGATGTCGTGATGCTGTCGTGTGAAGGGCTTTGGCGCGGCGGAATGCGGCTGCGTCATCGCGCCGTGGCGACTGCGCCGGAACCCCGGCGTCGGGAAACCGTCGCGCAGACGGAAACGGCGGCGTACCCGGGGGCCGCCGCCGTCGTGGTGAGGTCGGCCGTGGGCTACCAGATGATGGAAGCACCGGCACCCAGGGCGGTTTCGTCCCCGCTCTTCGACCCGCTCACGGACAGGGAGAAGGCCTGGGTGAAGCGATGGCGTACGCCCACCGCGAACGCGTTCTCGCCTTCTGAGTTGCCGTAGCCCACGCCGACCGCAGTCATGTCTTCGGCCTGGGGTGTGGTCAGGGCGTGCGACTGCGCCATCGACATTGCGCCTTGCCGGCTGATCCGGCGGTCCATGATCCGCAATGCGGCATCCATGCCGTCCAACCGGGTGTAGACGTCGGCGAACTGGTCGCCGACCTGTGCGCGGAACTGTTCCAGCGCGGCTGCTGCACCGCTGGCCATTCCGCCGATCTGGTTGACCTGCTGGTTGGTGTAATCGTTGGCCGCCGTCAATGTATCGCCGGCGACCTGGTCGGCATACGTGTTGGCCTCGGTCAGGGTGGCATCGGCCTGTTCGTCGGTGTACTGGTTGGCCGACGCGAGCGTGGTCGCGGCGGTGTCGTTGAGCTGGCTGACATTGACGCCGTCGGTGGCGTTCGTGCCGGCGGCCATGTTGGTGACCCGCCGCTCCGCTCCTGCCGCGCCCAGCGATACAGTGTCTGCCTGGTCGGCTACCGAATTGGCGCCCAGTGCGACCGAATTGTTCCCTGTGGCGGAGCTGTTGAACCCCACGGCGGTAGCGGCGTCGTCGCTGGCGGTCGCACTTCGGCCCAGCGCGGTGGTGAATTCGCCAGAGGCGTTGGAAAGACCACCCACTGCAACGGCGTTGCCGCCGCCTGCACTGCTGTCCGTGCCGAAGGCCGTGCCAAGGCCGCCGCTGGCAGTAGCGCCGTCGCCGCAGGCGAAAGCGCTCCCGCCTGTGGCGGTGGGTGCAGTGCCGCCGGTCTGGTTGCAGACCGACTGGGCCAGTGCAGGACCACTTGCGGACAGGAACACGCCCAATGCAGCGGCGGAGATGAGGAGGGAGCGGGTGGAGGTCGCGCGCGAAACACCACGCAATGCAATGCGATACCAGGAACGGTCCATGGCGGAGATCCTCGGGTGGCAGCGCGCCCGCCGGGCCAATGCCGGTCAGGCGATCTGCATGAATCCCCCGATTCCCCGTACGCGTCTCCCCCGCATACGGCTGCTGGCGACGCTATGCCCGGTGCCGTCATGGTGAGGTGAAGGGCCATCGCAGGAACTGCCGTATCCGGATCCCACCGGCGCCCGTAATAATTCGTAGCGCCGACTGTTAGTCGGCGACCGCGCGCAGCGCGGCGCAAGCATCCGGGGCCGGTGTGCAATCGGTTGCGACGATGCCACCGACGTTCAGACAATCCGAAGCCGCCCGTCAGACATCCTGACGCCGGAGCGAAGTAAGAGACGCCGTCCGGACCAATCGATCCCATCGGCTGAAACGCAAAAAGGCCCGGTGTAAACCGGGCCTTTCCGACTATGCGCATCCTGCAAACATCAACCCGCCAACTCAGCCTGGTCCCGCTCGATCCCATACTTGCGCAACTTCTCCACCAGCGTGGTACGCCGCAGGCCGAGCAGCTGGGCTGCATGCGCCACCACGCCCTGCGTGCGCTCCAGCGCCTCGTTGATCAGGGTCAGCTCGATGTTGGCCATGTGGTTGCGCAGGTCCAGGCCGGCGTCGGGCAGGGCCGGGGACTTGTCGGCCGGGGCGGCGCCGTTCGCTGCCGCCGCACCCGTCGCCGGGGCGTGGAAGGAGAAGCTGCGCAGGTCCAGGCGGTCGTCACCGGCCGGTGCCGGCGGCGCTGCTGCAACCGGCGCTGCCACCGCGAAATCACCGCGATACCGTGCCGGCAGGTCCTGCACGCGCACGTTGCCGCCCGGGTGCAGCACGGCCAGGCGCTCCACCAGGTTGGTCAGCTCGCGCACGTTGCCCGGCCATTCGTAGGCGGCCAGGGCCTGCAGCGCTTCCGGGCTGAAACGCACTTCGCCGCGGCCGGTGCGGGCCAGCTGGCCGGCAATGGTGGTGACCAGTGCGGGCAGGTCTTCGCTACGGTCGCGCAGCGCCGGCACTTCAATCGGGAACACATTGAGCCGGTAGAACAGATCCTCGCGGAACTTGCCATCGGCAATGCGCGATTCCAGGTCACGGTGGGTTGCGGCGATCACCCGTACGTTGCAGCGGATGGTCTGGTTGCCGCCCACGCGCTCGAAGCTGCGTTCCTGCAGCACGCGCAGCAGCTTCACCTGCATCGGCAGGCTCATGTCGCCGATTTCGTCCAGCAGCAGGGTGCCGCCCTCGGCCATCTCGAAACGGCCCTTGCGTGCGCTGAGTGCGCCGGTGAAGGCACCCTTTTCGTGACCGAACAGTTCGCTTTCCAGCAGGTCGGCCGGAATCGCGCCGCAGTTGATCGCCACGAACGGGCCATCGCGGCGCGGCGAGCGCTGGTGGATCGAACGCGACACCACTTCCTTGCCGGTACCCGATTCGCCCAGCACCAGCACGGTGGTGTCGAAGGCGGCCACCTGCTCGATCATCTGGCGCAGCGCGCTCACCGCCGCACCGTCGCCGGTGGGACCCTGGTCCTGGCTGGCGCCGGCCTGGTGTTCGGCATCGAGCCGCTTCAGGCTGGCACGGCGCAGCAGGGCTTCCATCTGCGCATGGCGCAGCGGGGCTTCCAGCGGCCACACATTGGCCTCATGCAGGCCGTGGCGCTGGGCGAACGCGGCAGCATCGCCGTCAATCAGCATCACCGGCGGCGGCAGGGCGCCCTGGCCGGCCCACGCGAACAGCGCTTCACTGCGCGCGCCCGGCTCCAGGCCGCCGATGATCACGGCCATCCAGTCGGTGGCACGGTGGCGGGTGGTATCGAAATCGGCCGCGTCGGCAATCCAGCGCGGGTTGAAGTCCATGAATTCCAGCAGGCCAACGGTGCGCTCGGCGCGCACGGCGTCGTTGTCCAGCACCAGGATGCGCGACTCGCTCATGGCGTCGGCTCCTTCAAGCCCTCCAGGATCGGCATGACCTCCTGGATGTAGGACAGCTTGCTGACGAAGTTGTCGGCACCGGCACGCAGGGCGTGCTCGCGGTGTTCGACGTCGTCGAAGTGGCTGGCGATGACGATGTACGGCGCATCGTCCTGGGTCTTGATCAGGCGGGTGGCCTGCAGCCCGCCCATTTCCGGCATGGCCAGGTCCATCAGCACCACCTGCGGGCGCAGCGACTCGGAACGCTCGATGGCTTCCAGGCCATTGCCGGCGCTGCCGACCACATCGAGCCAGTCGACCTTGCGGAAGTGGCGCATGGCGGCGTTGATGAAGCCCTCGTGGTCATCGACCAGCAGGACGGTGAGCTTGTTCATGTCGTGTACTTCCTTCAGCCCACCCGGGCCAGTAGCGGGGTGCGGGCATTGTGCCGGCGGCGTTCCCGGGCCGGGGCGATGTCCAGTTGTTCGCGGTATTTTGCAACGGTTCGGCGGGCAATGTTCACGCCCTGGCGTGACAGAAGTCCCGCAATGGCCTCATCAGCCAGCGGACGACCGGCCGGTTCGGCATCGATCAGGCGCCGGACCATGGCCTTCACGGCCTGACCGGAGACGCTGGCGCCTTCCAGGCGCACGGCGAAGAAGTGCTTCAGCTCCAGGGTGCCGCGCGGGGTCTGCAGGTACTTGCCGGTGGTGATGCGCGAGACGGTGGACTCGTGCATTCCGATGGCATCGGCCACTTCCTTCAGGGTCAGCGGGGCCATGGCCTCTTCGCCGCGGGTGAGGAAGCCGGCCTGGCGTTCGATGATCACGCGGGTGGTGCGCAGCAGGGTGTCGTAGCGCATGGACAGGCCACGGGTCAGCCAGCGGGCTTCCTGCAGCATGTCGCGCAACGGCTGGGCACTGTCGCCGGCATCGGCCAGGGCACTTTCGTAGGTGGGGTTGATGCTCAGGCGGCGGCTGGTGGCCGGGTTGAGCGCCACGCGCCACTGGCCATCGGCGTGCCAGGCCACCACGTCCGGGATGACCGCGCCGGAGGTATCCGGCAGCAGGCTGTCGCCCGGGCGCGGCTGCAGCGAGAGGATCAGGCGCACTGCTTCGTGGATGTCGGCGACTTCCGCCTCCAGCTGGCGGGCCAGGGCTGGGTAGTCGTGCGCGGCCAGGGCGTCCAGGCCGTGGTCCAGCACCCGCAGGGCCAGGTGGCGGGCCGGCACCCGGCCGTGCAGGGCGCGCAGCTGGACCGAGAGGCATTCGTGCAGGTCGCGGGCAGCCAGGCCGGCCGGGTCGCCGTGCAGGATCTGCTGGCGCACCGCTTCCACACCGGCGGCGTCCACGTCGCAATGGGCGCTGGCCAGCAGGGTCAGCTGCTCCAGCGGCGCGTCCAGGTAGCCGGCATCGTCGCAGTGCTCCAGCCAGAAGCGGGCCACGGTCAGTTCGCGTGCATCCAGCTCCAGTGACAGGCGCTGCAGGGCGCGCAGCTGGGGGTCGCTGGATTCGTCGGCGGCAATGCGCTGCAGGCGGTCGTCGTCGCCGTCGTGCCAGCTGGCCCCGGCCACGTCCCACATCGCCGGCTCGGGCAGTTCGTCGAAGGCGGCCACTTCCACGGTGGTGCCGGCTTCGCCGGTCTCGGCGGTGTCGGGCGCGGGCGCTTCTTCCAGCTCCAGCAGCGGGTTGGTGTCCAGTGCGCGGCGGATCTCCAGCTCCAGCTGCATGCCGTCCAGCTGCAGCAGTCGGATCGACTGCAGCAATTGCGGCGTGAGGTGCAGCTGCTGACCCATCTGGGTCGACATCATCGGCTTCATGTGGTGTATCCCCGTCGCCCCGAGCCCCCGGTGCGTTATGGAACACATCTTGCTTGTGATCCCGTGGGGGCGAAATCAGGGGGTTCCCTAGCGGGGTCGTCAGGTTCCCGACAGCGTGTGGGGAGATTCCTGACGGTATGTCTGGTTATTTGACGCTGGGCGCGGCGGGGATCGCTATTTCGGTGGTGTGTCCGGGTGCGCCCCGTTCAAAAACCCGGCGCTCGTGGCCGCCGTGGAAGGTGGGTGTCGGGGAATCGACGCCGGTTATTCCAGTTCGTGCTGGTGACGCGCGGCCAGCAGCAGCAGGTCGTTGGCGCGGCGGCAGCCCAGCGATTCCATCATGCGCGCGCGGTGGGTTTCCACCGTCTTGACGCTGATGCCCAGGTCGGCGGCAATTTCCTTATTGCTTTCACCCTTGCCGATCTGGCGCAGGATCTCGCGCTGGCGCGGCGAGAGCGCGGCAATGCCGACCGGCTTTTCCCTGCCCAGCATGGGCGCCAGCATCTTGGCCGAGATCTGCGGGCTCAGGAACACCTGGCCGGCATGGGCGGCGCGCAGGGCCAGGTCGAGCTCCTGGGGGGCGGCGTCCTTGACCACGAAGCCCACCGCACCGCGGTCCAGTGCGTCGCGCACGTGCACGGCGTCGTCGTGCATGGTCATCATCACCACGCGGGTGCCCGGCGCGCGGACCAGGATGTCGCTCAGGGCTTCCAGCCCGGTACGCCCGGGCAGGGACAGGTCCATCAGGATCACATCGGGGGAATGCAGCAGGGCCATTTCAAGCGCCTCCTTTGCATTGCTGGCCTCTGCGGCGACCTCGACGTCGGCAAAGCCCTGGAGCAGGCGGCTTAGGCCGGCGCGGACCAGGGTGTGATCGTCGACGATGAGAACGCGCACGGGCAGAGGAGATGTGAAGAAAAGAAGTTCTTCACATTATCCTAGCGCGGCCCTTTATTAAAGACCGCGCCGCCGGGAATCCGCCACCTGCCGCCGGTGCAGCCGGAACAGGTGACGCTCCAGCGCCATTTCCAGCCCGTCGCTCATGGGCGCGAAGCGCAGCCAGAGGAAACAGGAGCCGGCACCGGTGGCCGCTTCGGCCAGCACGGTAACGGGAAGGTCGATGTGGTCGGGCAGCCAGTCGCAGGGCTGCAGGCGGATCACCCCCAGGCTGCCGACCGGGGCACCGGTGCGGGCGCCCAGTTCCAGGCGGATGCCCCGGCGCGACCAGCGCAGCGGGCGCAGGTCCAGGTCCTGGGCGCTCTGCCGCACCAGCCGGCCGAGCAGCACCATGGTCAGGTCCAGCTTGGCTTCCAGGCGCTGCAGCTGGGCGCTGGACTCGCCACGGTCGTCATGACCGTCATCGCCCCGGGAATCCTCCACCAGGGCAACGCTGCGCAGCAGGGTTTCGGCGCTGCCGGGGCGGATCACGCTGCTGCCCAGGCGGAATTCGGCGGGCAGGGCGACATCGCAGCTCAGCGTTTCATCGAACAGCTCGCTTTCGGCCGGATGATGGATGTCGCTGGGGCGAAGTTCGCTCATGTCAGGGATTCTGCCCGGAGGTAGGCGAGGGACGCGCGAACGGCGCGTCGGTCGGCGGTGAGGTGGCTGCCCGCTTCGTCGCGGCGGGCCGCCATGCGGATGCTGACCTGCTGCTGGCGGGCGATCAGCCCACGCAGCGAGCCGGCGTCGATGCGGGCCTCGTGTTCGTCCAGGTACGCACGTACCTGCTGGTCGTAGGCGTCCATCAGGCGCTGGGTCAGGTCGTGGTCATCACCTTCAACCGCGCCCGACAGCCTGTCCAGCGCATCATGCAGGAGGTGAAGGACGTCGGGGGCGAGTGAGGCGTGCATCAGGCGCCTGCCGCAGCGGGCTGGCGCTGGTCGTGCGGGATGGCATTCCACGCAGAATCGATCTCGGTCAGCAGCTGCAGGGCTTCCTGCAGGGCAGCGCCGTCGTTGTGCAGGTTGGCATCGGTCAGGCGCTGCATGACGTAGTCGTACAGGGCCGACAGGTTGCCGGCGATGTCGCCGCCGGCTTCGTGGTCGAGCGAGCCATTGAGGTGGCCGACGATGGCGCAGGCCTCGCCGATGGCCTTGCCCTTGCGGGCCTGGTCGTTGCGCTCCAGGCAGGCCTCGGCCAGGCGGATGCGCTCGCAGGCACCGGTCAGCAGCATGGCGACCAGTTTGTGCGGGTCGGCATCGTTGACGGCGCTGGAAACGCCGACCTTGCGGTACTGCTCTGCGTACTGACGGCTGGAACCGTACATTGGAACTTCTCCTCTGGGACCCACGCCAGACATCAGGTGGTGGGTGCTGCCATGAATATCGGCGGTGCGGTGCGGAAACTTGAGCGTTGCCGCGCGGCGGGTCAGCTGCTGGTCTTCTTGGCCAGTGCCTGGGTCAGGCTGTCGCTGGTGGTCTGCATCTGGGTAACCAGGGTCTCCATGGCGGTGAACTGCTTGGTGTAGCGGTCGGAGACCTTTTCCATGCGCGCGTCGAGCGCGTCCAGGCGGCTTTCCAGATCCTTGATCTGCTTGTTCAGCGAATTGGTGCGCTGGGTGAGGGTGCCGGTTTCCTTGTCCAGGTTGCTCTTGATGAGCGTATCCATGGGCTTGCCGATGGCGCCGTCCTTGCCGAACAGGCGGGACACGGCATCGGGGTCCTTGCCGATGGCGGTCTCCATCTTGCCGCTGTCCAGGGTCAGGCTGCCGTCGGCCGCCATGGTGACGCCCATGTCCTTGAGGCCGTTGATGTTGCTGCTGAACTGGCTGCGCAGCTGCTGCTGCAGGCCGCGCACCATGGCGTCGCCGGTGAGTGCAGCGGCGGTCTTGCTGGTGGCGTTGTAGGCGCTGGTGGACTTCAGCGCGCTGTTCATGGCGTTGTAGGCGGCCACGAACGCGGCCATGTCGGTCTTGACCGCGGTGTTGTCGCGGGTAATCGTCAGGGTCTGGGTCTTGCCCGCTTCAGTGCCGGCCTTGGTCAGGGTCAGGTTCACGCCGGGCACGATGTCGCTGATCGTGTTGGAGCTGGAGGTTCGGGTGAACCCGTCGACGACGACCACGGCATCCTTGGGCTCGACGGTCTGGGTCATCGGGGAGCCGGCGGTGCCGTCGTAGGTCAGGGCCGCCAGGCCGCCGTTGCCGCCGCTGGCGGTGATCTTGACGGCACCCGACAGGCCGGTATCGACGGCACTGAGCATCAGATGCTGGCCATCGTCGGCGGTGATGACACTGGCGCTGACCACTTTGCCGCCGGCTGCCTTGTTGATCGCCGCGGCGATGTCGCTGAGCTTGCTGTCGGCGTTGATGGTGACGTCGAGGGTCTTGTCGCCATAGGCGATGGTCAGGGTGCCGTCGCCGATGACGGTGTCCTTGGCGAAGGCGCCGGAGCTGAGCTTCTGGCCCTGGGCCAGGGATTTGACTTCCACCTGGTGGGTGCCGGCAGAGGCGGAGGCGGCGCCTTCGCTGGTGTCGATGCTGGCGGTGAAGTTGGAATCGGTGATGGTACTGGCTTTGAAGGACGGCTTGTCGGCGTTCTTGATCAGGCTGGCCAGGGTGGTCTGCAGGTTGGTCATGCCACTGGTCAGGGTGGCCAGCGCCGACAATTTGGCACTGGCGGCGGTACCGGCGGAATTGATCTGGTTTTCCTGCGGTTCGCGCTCCTTGGCGACCAGCTGGGCCACCAGGGTGGGAATATCGAGGCCGGTACCAATGGTGCCAATCGCCATGTCTGCAGTCCTGTCTTGAAATGTGGGCACGCAACCGCCTGCGCTTCCTGCAGGTGGTATCGGCCCGGAACGGGGAGGCTTGAGGCCCGTCCACCTGGCGGTGGGCGCGCTGATGCCAAAGCAGGTGCAAGCGCCATGCCAAAACCATGAAAAAACCCCGCCGAAGCGGGGTTTTTCGTCACGCAACTGCAATAGCGGTTAGCCGTTGAGCAGGCTCATGACGCTGGAGGGCGACTGGTTGGCCTGGGCCAGCATCGCGGTGCCGGCCTGCTGCAGGATCTGCGTGCGGGTCAGTTCGGCGGTTTCCTTGGCGTAGTCGGTGTCGCGGATACGGCTGCGCGAGGCCGACAGGTTTTCCGAGGTGGTGTTGAGGTTGGCGATGGTCGAGGTGAAGCGGTTCTGGATCGCACCCATGTCGGCGCGCGAGGAGTTCACCGCGGTCAGCGCCTTGTCGACGATCGACAGGGCCTGCTGCGCACCGGCGACCGAGGAGATGTCCAGGTCGCTGGCGAATTTGTTGGCCAGGGCGGCGCCGGCAGCGGCGGTGGTGGCGGTGTACGCGGCCGGGGCGGTGGCGCCACCGGTGTAGGTGCCGGCGGTCAGGCCGATCGCGTTGAAGGTGCCGTCCGAGCCCACGCTGTTCTGCACGGAGGTCAGGTTGACCTTGCCGGCGGCGCCGTCGACCGAGGCGTACACGCCGGTCTGGTCCATCTTTTCGTTGATCGCGGCGGTCACCGCGGCCACTGTGGCCTTCTGGGTGGCAGCCGAGTCGACGCCGGCCTTCACGTTGATGTCGGACAGGGTGTACGACTTGCCGTCGGCGCCGGTGATGGCCATGCCGGTGATCTTGACGTCGGCGTTGGCAGCCGCAGCGACCGCGCCGACAGTGAAGCTGTTGCTGTCGAACTTGGCGCCGCCCAGCGCGTTGGCGCTGGCGTTGACGATGCTGTTGATGCCGATGGTCTGGCCCGAATCCGCACCGACCTGGAACAGTGCGCCGGAGAAGGAGCCGTCCAGCAGCTTGGTGCCGTTGAAGTTGGTCTGGCGGGAAACGCGGTCGATTTCCGAGGTCAGCTGCTTCACTTCCGCGTTCAGTGCTTCACGGTCGCTGTCGGAGTTGGTGGCGTTGGCCGACTGCACCGACAGTTCGCGGATGCGCTGCAGGTTGTTGCCGATTTCGACCATCGCGCCTTCGGCGGTCTGGGCCAGCGAAATGCCGTCGTTGGCGTTGCGCACCGCAACGTCCAGTCCGCGGATCTGGGTGCTGAAGCGCTCGGAAATCGCGAGGCCGGCGGCGTCGTCCTTGGCGCTGTTGATGCGCAGGCCCGAGGACAGGCGCTGGATCGTCGTGGCCAGGCTGGAGCCGCTGGTCGACAGGTTGCGCTGGGCGTTGAGCGACATCACGTTGGTGTTGATGACTTGTGCCATTTTCTTGCTCCTGGTGGCGATGATGTCGCCGGGTGATAGAGGTGTTTCTCCCGTGTGGGAGCGCCAAGCGATGTCGATCTGCCGTGGCTGAAATCAATAACGACCCAATGTCAAGAAGCTTTAATCAATGGGGTGAAAAAAACGCTGAATCCGTCACGTTTCATGAACGCCGACGCAAACAAAAAGCCCCGCTTTCGCGGGGCTTTTCGTTACACATCCTCCGCAGGCATCAACCCTGCAGCAGGCTCATCACGCTCGACGGCGACTGGTTGGCCTGGGCCAGCATCGCGGTGCCGGCCTGCTGCAGGATCTGCGTGCGGGTCAGCTCGGCGGTTTCCTTGGCGTAGTCGGTGTCGCGGATACGGCTGCGCGAGGCCGACAGGTTTTCCGAGGTGGTGTTGAGGTTGGCGATGGTGGAGGTGAAGCGGTTCTGGATCGCACCCATGTCAGCGCGCGAGGAGTTGACCGAGGTCAGCGCCTTGTCGACGATCGACAGGGCCTGCTGCGCACCGGCCACCGAGGAGATGTCCAGGTCGCTGGCGAACTTGGTGGCCAGGGCAGCGCCGGCGGCGGCGGTGGTCGGGGTGGCCGGGGTCGGCGCGGTGATGCCGGTCCAGGTGCCCGCGGTGACGGTGATGGCGTTGAACGTGCCGGTGTCGGAGACGCTGTTCTTGACCGAGGTCAGGTCGATCTTGCCGGCAGTGGCATTGACCGATGCGTACACGCCGGCCTGGTCCATCTTCTCGTTGATGGCGGCGGCAACGGCGGCGGTGGCGGCCTTCTGGGTGGCGGCAGCGTCGACGCCGGCCTTCACCGAGATGTCCGACAGCGTGTAGGCGGTGCCGTCGGCGCCCTTGATGGTCATGCCCTTGATGGTCACGTCACCGTTGGTGGCGGGCACGCCGATGTCCAGGGTGCTGGTGTCGAACTTGGCGCCGCCCAGCGCGCTGGCGCTGGCGTTGACGATGCTGTTGATGCCGATGGTCTGGCCCGAATCGGCGCCGACCTGGAACAGCGCGCCGGAGAACGAACCGTCCAGCAGCTTGGTGCCGTTGAAGTTGGTCTGGCGGGAGACGCGGTCGATTTCCGAGGTCAGCTGCTTCACTTCGGCGTTCAGCGCTTCACGGTCGCTGTCGGAGTTGGTCGCATTGGACGACTGCACCGACAGTTCACGGATACGCTGCAGGTTGTTGCCGATTTCGACCATCGCGCCTTCGGCGGTCTGGGCCAGCGAGATGCCGTCGTTGGCGTTGCGTACCGCAACGTCCAGGCCACGGATCTGGGTGCTGAAGCGCTCGGAGATAGCGAGGCCGGCGGCGTCGTCCTTGGCGCTGTTGATGCGCAGGCCCGAGGACAGGCGCTGGATGGTGGTGGCCAGGCTGGAACCGCTGGTCGACAGATTGCGCTGTGCGTTCAGCGACATCACATTGGTGTTGATGACTTGTGCCATTTCCGTGCTCCTGGGTGCGGTGATGCGGATTCAGTGGGCGCCTCGCGGGGGAGGCGGTGGGCAATGTGCCCGGGTTGAAATCATTAACGACAACCCGCAGGGAACCTTTAGGGCTGCAACGACCTGATTTCGCGTCTGTCAACAAAAAACCCCGCTTTCGCGGGGTTTTCCGTTACGCACCCTCCGCAGGCATCAGCCCTGCAGCAGGCTCATCACGCTCGAGGGCGACTGGTTGGCCTGGGCCAGCATCGCGGTGCCGGCCTGCTGCAGGATCTGCGTGCGGGTCAGCTCGGCGGTTTCCTTGGCGTAGTCGGTGTCGCGGATACGGCTGCGCGAGGCCGACAGGTTTTCCGAGGTGGTGCCCAGGTTGGCGATGGTGGAGGTGAAGCGGTTCTGGATCGCACCCATGTCGGCACGCGAGGAGTTGACTGCGGTCAGCGCCTTGTCGACGATCGACAGGGCCTGCTGCGCACCGGTGAAGGTGGAGATGTTCAGGTTGCTGGCGAACTGCGCGGTCAGGCCGGTGGCGTCGGCGGTCGGGGTCGGCGCGGTCGGTGCGGTGGCGCCGGTCCAGGTGCCCATGGTCACGGCGATGGCATTGAAGGTGCCGTCGTCAGCGACGTTGTTCTGCACCGAGGTCAGGTCCAGCTTGCCGGCGGTTGCGGCATCGACCGAGGCATAGACGCCGGTCTGGTCCATCTTGGCGTTGATCGCGGCGGCGATGGCCGAGGCGGTGGCCTTCTGGGTGGCGGCGGCGTCGACGCCGGCCTTCACTTCGATATCGTCCAGCTTGTACGACTTGCCGTCGGCACCCTTGATTTCCATGCCCGTGATGGTCGCGGCGGCATTGGTGCCCGGGGCGGCGACGGTGAAGGTGTTCTTGTCGAACTTGGCGCCGCCCAGTGCGCTGGCGCTGGCGTTGACGATGCTGTTGATGCCGATGGTCTGGCCCGAATCCGCACCGACCTGGAACAGGGCGCCGGAGAAGGAACCGTCCAGCAGCTTGGTGCCGTTGAAGTTGGTCTGGCGGGAAACGCGGTCGATTTCCGAGGTCAGCTGCTTCACTTCGGCGTTCAGCGCTTCACGGTCGCTGTCGGAGTTGGTGGCGTTGGCCGACTGCACCGACAGTTCGCGGATACGCTGCAGGTTGTTGCCGATTTCGACCATCGCGCCTTCGGCGGTCTGGGCCAGCGAGATGCCGTCGTTGGCGTTGCGAACGGCAACGTCCAGGCCGCGGATCTGGGTGCTGAAGCGCTCGGAGATCGCCAGGCCGGCGGCATCGTCCTTGGCGCTGTTGATGCGCAGGCCCGAGGACAGGCGCTGGATGGTGGTAGCCAGGCTGGAACCGCTGGTCGACAGATTGCGCTGTGCGTTCAGCGACATCACATTGGTGTTGATGACTTGTGCCATTTCCGTGCTCCTGGATACGAAGGTACTGCTGGTTTTTGGGGTGCCCCGGGGGAGGCAATGGGCGATGTGCCCTGGTTGAAATCATTAACGACACCCCGGCCGGAACCTTTAGGGCCCAGCGGGCGAAATTTGCGTTTGTCAACAAAAAACCCCGCCGGAGCGGGGTTTTCTGTGACGCGTGCTTGTGCGGATCAGCCGTTCAGCAGGCTCATGACGCTCGAGGGCGACTGGTTGGCCTGGGCCAGCATCGCGGTGCCGGCCTGCTGCAGGATCTGCGTGCGGGTCAGTTCGGCGGTTTCCTTGGCGTAGTCGGTGTCGCGGATACGGCTGCGCGAGGCCGACAGGTTTTCCGAGGTGGTGTTCAGGTTGGCGATGGTGGAGGTGAAGCGGTTCTGGATCGCACCCATGTCGGCACGCGAGGAGTTCACCGCCTTCAGGGCGTCGTCCACGATCGACAGGGCCTTCTGGGCGCCGGCGACCGAGGAGATGTCCACGCCGCTGACGGTGTCACGGGCGTCGGCGTCGGCATCGGCAATGCCGGCCAGGGCCACGGTGAGGCCGGTGGCGTCGGTGGTTGCCGCGGTGAAGGTGAAATCCTTGCCCGACTTGAGCGAGGTCAGTTCCAGCTTGCCGCTGGAATCCAGCGAGGCGTAGACGCCGCTCTGGTCCATCTTGTCGTTGATCGCGTTGACCAGCTTTTTGCTCACGTCGGCAGCCTTGTCACCCACCGCAACGTCAATGGAATCGATCGCGATACCATTGATTTCCATGTCGCTGACCGTGCCCTTGGCGGTGGCAGCACCGGTCATGGCCGCAGCGGTCGAGGTCTGCTTGGCGGCGTACAGGCCGTTGCCCAGCTCCGAGGTGCTGGAGTTGACGATGCTGTTGATGCCGATGGTCTGGCCCGAATCGGCGCCGATCTGGAACAGCGCGCCGGAGAAGGAGCCGTCCAGCAGCTTGGTGCCGTTGAAGTTGGTCTGGCGGGAAACGCGGTCGATTTCCGAGACCAGCTGGTTGACTTCGGCGTTCAGCGCTTCACGGTCGCTGTCGGAGTTGGTGGCGTTGGCTGACTGCACCGACAGTTCGCGGATACGCTGCAGGTTGTTGCCGATTTCCACCATCGCGCCTTCGGCGGTCTGGGCCAGCGAGATGCCGTCGTTGGCGTTGCGAACCGCAACGTCCAGGCCGCGGATCTGGGTGCTGAAGCGCTCGGAAATCGCCAGGCCGGCGGCGTCGTCCTTGGCGCTGTTGATGCGCAGGCCCGAGGACAGGCGCTGGATCGTGGTGGCCAGGCTGGAACCGCTGGTCGACAGATTGCGCTGAGCGTTCAGCGACATCACGTTGGTATTGATTACTTGTGCCATTTTTCTCTTTCCTGTGGGCAAGTTCCGGCCGCGGCGTGCACCCGGAGTTGACGCAGAGACCGCACCCGTGCCGGATGCAGCTGTTGCAGGAGAGATAACGGCGGTTGGCGCGAAGCCTTGAGAAAAAATACGCAGAAAACATCACCCGGGTAGGGTGATGGTCGGTGGTTGCGCGCGTCCGGCAGGGGCCGGAACACGCGCAACAGCCTGCAGCGCGGGGCGTTTTGCGCCCGGCGTGCGCGCTATGTCAGCGGATCGCGTTGAACAGCGACATCTGCTGCATCTGGGTGAAAATGGTCTGCGCGGCCTGCAGGGAAATCTGTTCCAGCTGGTACTGGCCGATGGCTTCGGCGTAGTCGAGGTCGCGCATGGCCGACAGGGTGGTCTTCAGGGTCACGCCGTTGGCGTCGCGCAGGGCGCCGGCATCGTCGATGGCCTTGAGCTGCGCACCGCCGGCGGCGCGGGCGTCGATGAACTTTTCCGAGGCACGGGCCACGTCACGGATGCCCGCCTGCAGGATGTTCTGCTGGCGGGCCACGGCGGTCGGATCGTCGGCGGCGTTGTCCAGCGCGTTGATCATGCCGTCCAGGGTGGAAAAGATATCGCGGGCATCGGCCGCACCGATCCCGAAGCTGTCGCCCGCCTTGGGTTCGCCTTCGATCCGCATGGAAACGCCTTCGAACGTGATGTCTTCGCCGGCCTTGAAGGCGCCGGTCTTGACCACGGTATTGGTTGCATCCACCACTTCATAGGCGTCCGGGCCGGTGAAGCGCAGGGTGTAGCTGGCGCCATCCCAGTTGCCGGAAGCCGGGTCGCGGCCAAAGGTGGTGAGCACGCCGGTGCCGGTGTTGGTGCCGGCCGCGCTGCCGTCCAGGGTGCCATCGCCGGTGCGGATGCGCAGGAAGATCTCGCTGCCGGGCAGGGCGTCCTTGACGAAGGTGTCCGGGGCTACTTCCACCTGGCGCTGGGTCTGGTCGCCGTTGTAGGTGACCACGCCATTGCTGAGCTTGAACGGCGCATCGGCGTCGTCGGTGCCGCCGAACAGGTAGCGGCCGGTGCCGTCGGTGGAATTGGCCAGCGACAGCAGGCCGTCGCGCACGCTCTTCAGTTCCGAGGCGATCGACTTCAGGTCGGCCGCCGACAATGCCGGGTTGTTGGCCTGGATGGTCAGCTCGGTGATATGGGCCATCATTTCGCCGGCCTGTGCCAATGCGTTTTCCTGCAGGCCCAGACGGTTTTCCACCACGTCGCCGTTGCGGGCGAAGCGGTCCAGCTCGGCCACGGCGCGGTCCAGGCCGACCGCGGTGCCGGCGGCGACCGGGTCGTCCTTGGCGCTGACCAGCTTCTTGCCGGTGGCCAGCTGCTGCTCCAGGTGGTTCATCTTGCTCTGCTTGGCCATCATCATCGAGATGGACTGGTTGAACATCATCCCGGTGGAGATTCGGTTGTTCATCGCGAAACGGCTCCCAGGATGGTCTGGAACATGGTGTCGGCAGTGGAAATCAGCTGTGAGGCGGCCTGGTAGGCCTGCTGCAGCCGGAGCATGTCGGCGGCTTCTTCGTCCAGGTTGACCCCGGACACCGAGTCGCGCGAGGCCTGTGCCTGGTCGGTGATGACCTGCTGGGCCTGCAGCGAGTAGTCGGCCGCGCGTGCGGCCGAGCCCACCAGCGTGGTCAGGCCACCCAGGGCACCGTTGAGCGTGACCGTGCCGGCGTTGAAGGTCTTGGCGTCTTCCACCTTGGCCAGCAGCAGCGCGTTGCTGTTGTCGCTGGAGCCGGCCGGGGTGGGGCTTATGTTGAAGCTGTCGCCGACCTTCGGCGCGCCATCGAGCACGAAGCTCCAGCCATTGGCGCTGATGGTCTGTCCAGCGGTATAGGTAAACGGCCCGGTGCCATCGATGGTGTATTCGGTGGCGCTGGTGAACACGATCGCGGCCGGATTGCGCAGGTTGGCGTTGGTGTAGTCGGCCACGGCCACGCCGCTGACCTTGCCGGTGCCGGTGTTGCTCAGGCCTGCGGCGGCCTTGATCGGCGCAGCCGCGGCAATGCGCGAGGTATCGGTGATCGCCACCGACAGGGTGCCGGCCACGCCGGCGGTGGGCTGCAGCAGGAAGCGGTCGTTCTGTGCCGGGGTGCCGGACATCACCATTTCCACGCCGTTGAGCACCAGCGGGTCGGCGGCGGTGCCGGTGCCGGTCATCGGCACGGCCGCACCGGTGTCGGCGCGCGTGGCCTGCCACGCACCGCCGTCGAACTTCAGCACGATGTTCTGGCCGTCCAGCTTGGACAGGTCGCCGAAGCTGGCGCTGAAGCTGGCGGTGCCGGTATTGCCGGTGTTGCCGGTGACGCGCGGGCTGCCATAGTTGAAGAAGTCGCCGCCCATGTTGCCGTACAGGTCAACGCCCTGGTGGTGGGTGTCGTTGAAGCTGCTGGCCAGGCCCACGGCGAGCTTGCCCAGCTCGGCCTGGGTGGGGGTGAGCACTGAATCGCGGAATTCGAGCAGGCCGCCGATCTGGCCGCCCAGGCTCTTCGGATCCAGGGTGATCTTCTGGCCCTGGGTTTCCATCGCCAGCTGCAGGCGCTCGGGCTGGTAGGGGTCGGTGACGGTGGTCACCTTGCTGGCGGTGGTGCCCACCACCACGGCCTGGCCGCCAGCGGTATAGACGTTCATGAAGCCGCCGTCCTGGATCACCGCGGTGCCGCCGGTGTAGCCGATCAGGTTGGCCACCAGCTGGTCGCGGCGGTCGAGCAGGTCCGGTGCGGCGGTATTGGCATTGCTGCCGATGGCGCCGTTGAGCTGGGCGATTTCCGCTGCCAGCCGGTTCACTTCGGAGGCGCCGGCGATCAGGCCGTTGTTGACCTCGCCATTGAGCGAATTGAGGCTCTCGTTGAGCTGCTTGAAGCGGCTGGCCAGGGTGCCGGCGTTGTCCAGCACGTTCTGGCGGTCGGCGGTGCCCGAGGCATTGGAGGACAGGCCGCTGACCGTGTCGAAGAAGTTCGACCACACACCGGACACATTGGTGGCGGTATCGGAGAACAGTGAATCCACGCGGTCGGCCAGGGTAGACAGCTGCTTCAGCCGCGCCAGTTCGCCGCTGCTGTCGAGCAGCCGCGAGATTGCCAGCTGGTCGGCCACGCGGCGCACGTCGGTGATGCGGGTGCCGTTGCCGATATCGCCATAGCCCAGGTTCTGCGGGCTGGCGGTGGCAAAGTCCACCTTCTGCCGGCTGTAGCCGGGCGTGTTGATGTTGGCGACGTTATGGCTGGTGGTGGCCAGTGCGCGCTGGAAGGCGAGCAGGGCGCTGGTGCCGGTGGAAAGTACGGACATGGGTTACCTCAACGACGGATTGCCCCCAGCCCGGCGGGGCTGGCGGTGCTGGCAAAGGTGCGGCCCAGGCGCTGGCTGGCATCGCCCACGGCGGCGATGGCGCGCTCGATGGTCGGGCCGCCGGCGATCGCGGCGATCTTGGCCGCGTAGCTGGGGTCGGTGGCGTAGCCGGCCTTCTGCAGGCCCTGGGCGAAGCCACGGACATCGCCGCCGGCCTGCAGCGCGTTCTGGTAGCGCGGGCTGTTCTTGAGCAGTTTCACGTAGTCGGCAAAGCTGTCGCCGACCGAGCCGTAGGCCCGGAAACTGGCGGTTTCATTGCGGCGCACGCCATCGACGTATTCGTGGGTGCCGCTGGTGGCGCGCTCGCCACTCCAGCCGCTGGCCTTGATGCCGAACAGGTTGTGCGAGCTGCCGCCGCCATTGCGCTGCACCAGCTTGCGGCCCCAGCCGGTTTCCAGCGCGGCCTGGGCGACCAGCGCCTTGGCGTCCACGCCCAGTTCGCGCGCGGCCTGCTGCGCGTGGCCCCAGATGCTGGCCACGAAGCCTTCGGGGGTATGTGCGCCAAGCTGGGCGGCGGCAGTGCTGCCGGCCAGCGTATCCACGGCGCTGGGGCCGGTGGTGGCGGCGGTGGTGCCGACGTCGCGCCAACGGTCGTCGGCCATTGCCCAGTTTTCGCCGGACGTATCGGTGGCGGGCGCGGCGCCGTACGGATCGCTGCGGCCGATCGCTTCATGCATCTGGCTGCTTTCACGTCCGGCAATCAGGTCCAGCGCACGCTCCATCGGCTGCAGCACCGCCGACGGTGCCTGCCCGCCAAGCTGCTGCAGCAGGTCCACTTCGCTTGGTGCGGAAGGCGCTGCACCGGATGCGGGCAGGGCCATCGGCGCGGCAGCCGGCGCGTTGAGCCGGTAGGCGCGCAGCGCCGCGGCGGGATTCAGGCTGGTGTCGGTGGGCTTGGTGGCCTCGGTCCCGCCACCGCCGAGCTGGCGCGAGATCATCGCCGACAGCCCCAGGCCGCGGCCCTTGGTCATCGCTTCGGCGATCTTCTGGTCGTACATGTCGCGGAACATCTGGTTTTCGCCGGGCAGCAGCGAATCGCCGAAACTGGCATCGCGCATGCTCTTGACCAGCATCTGCGCGAACTGGCCTTCCAGCTGGCGCGCGACCTTGTCGACCTTGGCCGGGCTGTTGGCCTGGGCCGGATTGAGCTCCAGTGACGGTTGGATGCGCATCAGATCACCTCGAGTTCGGCACTCAGCGCGCCGGCCTGCTTGAGCGCCTCCAGGATCGCGATCAGGTCGCCCGGGGCGGCGCCCACCGCATTGACCGCGTGCACGATCTCATCCAGGGTGCTGCCGCCGTTGAACTTGAACATGCGGCTGCCATCGTTGGTGGCGGTGATGGTGGACTGCGGCGTGGCCACGGTCTGGCCACCGGCGAAGGCATTGGGCTGACTGACGTTGGTGTTTTCGTTGATCGTCACGGTCAGCGAACCGTGCGAGATGGCCGCCGCGCCGACCCGCACCTGCGCGCCGATGACCACGGTGCCGGTACGCGAGTTGACCACCACCTTGGCCGGCGCGGTGCCGGGGGTGAGTTCCAGGTTTTCAATGCGGGCCAGCAGGCCGATGCGCGCGCCCGGGTCGTTGGGCGACTGCACCGCCACGGTGACGCCATCCACGGCGCGCGCGGCGCCATCGCCGAAGGCGTTGTTCAGCGCGGCGACCATGCGCGACACCGTGGTGAAGTCGTTCTTGTGCAGGTTGAGCGTGATTTCGCCGCCAGCGCTGAACACGTCGGGCAGGGCACGTTCGACCGTGGCACCGTTTGGAATGCGGCCGACGCTGGGCACGTTGACCGATACCCGCGAGCCATCCTTGCCCTGTGCGCCGAAGCCGCCCACCACCAGGTTGCCCTGGGCGATGGCGTAGACCTGGCCATCGGCACCGCGCAGCGGCGCCATCAGCAGGGAACCGCCACGCAGCGACACCGCGTT
The DNA here is from genome assembly GCF_050031795.1 of Stenotrophomonas sp. SrG. Lineage (NCBI taxonomy): Bacteria > Pseudomonadati > Pseudomonadota > Gammaproteobacteria > Lysobacterales > Lysobacteraceae > Stenotrophomonas > Stenotrophomonas sp. SrG. The sequence goes on along the minus strand of NZ_JBNBBE010000001.1, from coordinate 366,165 downwards.
GCCGATCGAAGACACGGTGATGTCGATCGGCTGGCCCGGTTTGGCGAACGGCGGCAGCTCGGCGTGGATCGCCACGGCAGCTACGTTCTTCAGCTGCGGATTGACGTTGGCCGGCACATTCACGCCCAGCTCGCCCAGCAGGTTCTTCAGGCTCTGCACGGTGAAGGGGGCCTGGCTGGTGCGGTCGCCGCTGCCATCCAGACCGACCACCAGGCCGTAGCCGACCAGCGCATTGCCGCGCACGCCGCCCACCTGCGCCAGGTCCTTGATCCGCTCAGCCGAAGCAGGCGCCGCAACACCCAGAACGGAAGCGGCGATGACAACCGCGTAGAGCCACGCCGTGCGTGGCTGAACAACCAACCGAAGAAAGAATTTCATCATCAGCCTCAGAACGGCACCAGCGCCGAGTTGAAGAAACGACTCAGCCAGCCCATCGCATTGGACTGGGCGACCGGGCCACGACCGCCGTACACGATGCGTGCATCGGCCACGCGGCTGGAGGGAATGGTGTTGTCCGGGAAGATGTCCGCCGCGCGCACGATGCCCTGTACCTGCACCAGTTCGTCGCCCTGGTTCAGCCGCAGGTTCTTGGCCCCCTGCACGACCAGGTTGCCGTTGGGCAGGCGCTGCATCACGGTCACGGTCACGCTGCCCTGCAGGCGGTTGCTCTGCGCGCTGGTGCCCTTGCCGGTGAAGTCGCGCGAGCCGGTCGCGCTGGCGCCCAGGATGTCCTTGCCGCCCAGCGTCACCGGCGCACCGAACAGCGTGGGCGTGCCCAGCGCGAGGTTGGATTCCTTGTCGGTACTGGTGTTGGCGGTGGTCTGCGCGGTGGTGCTTTCGGTCAGGGTGATGGTCAGCAGGTCGCCGACATCACGTGCGCGGCGGTCCGAATACAGCTGCAGGCCGGGGCCCGAGGCGTAGATCGCCCCGGCGGTGGCCGGCGCGCTGGGCGCGACCACGGGCACGACCGGCGCCATTGCCGGATACGGGCGCACATCGCCCGCGATGACGCAGCCGCCGAGCAGGGCGGTCACGGCGCTGGCGAGCAGCAGGCGAAGGGTAGGGCGCAGAGGCGACATGGCAGGTTCCCGGTTCAACCGATCAGACGTTGTTGTTGAGGTAGCCGAGCATGGAGTCGGTAGTGGAGATCGCCTTGGCGTTCATTTCGTAGGCGCGCTGGGTTTCGATCATCGACACCAGCTCTTCGACCACGTTGACGTTGCTGCCTTCCAGCGCACCCTGCACCACGCTGCCCAGGCCGTTCAGGCCGGGGTTGCCGTTCTGTGCGGGGCCCGAGGCGGTGGTTTCCAGGAACAGGTTCTCACCGCGTGCCTGCAGGCCGGCCGGATTGACGAAGTCGGTAAGGGTCAGCGCGCCGATTTCGACCGAGGCGGCGTCGTCGGCCATCTTCACGCTGATGGTGCCGTCGGTGCCGATGGTGAGCGACTGCGCGCCCTCGGGAATCTGGATGCCCGGCTGCACCGGATAGCCGCTGTTGGTGACCAGTTCGCCCTGCTGGTTACGCTGGAACGAGCCGTCGCGGGTATACGCCGACGAACCATCGGGCATCTGCACTTCGAAGAAGCCGCGGCCGTTCACCATCACGTCCAGGGCGCGGCCGGTCTGCTGCTGGCTGCCCTGTTCGAAGTTCTTGGAGGTGGCCACCACGCGCACGCCGGTACCCAGCTGCAGGCCGGTGGGCAGCTGCGTCTGGGCCGAGGAGGAACCGCCGGGCTGGCGTACCTGCTGGTACAGCAGGTCTTCGAAGCTGGCACGGTCCTGCTTGAAGCCGGTGGTGTTGGTGTTGGCGAGGTTGTTGGAAACCACCGACATGCGCGTCTGCTGCGCATCCAGTCCGGTCTTGGCGATCCACAATGCCTGGTTCATGGCCTTGTTCCTGTGTTGATACGGGTGGCCACGCGGGGTGGCCGTTGTCCTGGCTGATGCATGGCGCGTGCCACAACCGCGCCGGAATTACGTCGGGGCGGCCGGTCAGCTGCCCAGGCGCAGCAGGGAGTTGGCGCTGCGGGCGTTTTCATCGCCGTGCTTGATCACCTTCACCTGCATTTCGTATTGCCGCTGCAGCTGGATCATCTGCACCAGCGCGCCGGCGGCATCGACGTTGCTGCCTTCGAGCTGGCCACTGTCCAGCGACTTGCCCTGGGCCTGCACGAACGGCTGCTGCGGGTCGGTGTTGCGCATCAACCCGTCCAGCCCGCGCTCCAGCCGCGCATCCTCGGCGGCGACCACGCGCAGGCGGCCGATCACCGCCATGGTCTGCGGGCCTTCGCCCTGCGGGATGATCGAGATGGTGCCGTCGTTGCCGATGTCCATCGCCTGGTGCGGCGGAATCGCGATCGGGGCGCCGTTCTCGTCCAGTACCGGATGGCCGCCGGCGGTCACCAGCTGGCCATTGGGCGTGATCGACAGCGATGCACCGCGGGTATAGGCCTCACCGCCCCCGGTCGGCGCCTGCACGGCCAGCCAGTTGCCTGCGTCCAGCGACAGGTCCAGCGCGTTGCCGGTGATGTGCTGCGCGCCCTGGCGCCGGTTGAAGCCGGCGTCCACGTGCAGGGCATCCACGCGCGAGGCGTAGCCGGCACCCTTGATCGGGAAGGCCTCGGTATTGGCGAGGGCTTCCTTGAATCCAGGCGTATCGGTGTTGGCCAGGTTGTGCGACAGCGTCCCCTGCGCCTGCAGGGACGCACGTGCACCGGTCATCGCGACGTAGAGCGCCTTGTCCATCGTTGTATTCCCGTGCTGCTGCGATCAGTGGCTCATCAACGGATGTTGATGATGGTCTGGGTGATCTGGTCCATCGTGGAGACCATCTGCGAGTTGGCCTGGAAGTTGCGCTGGGCGGTGATCATGTTCACCAGCTGCTCGGTCAGGTCGACCGTGGAGGCTTCCAGCGAACCGGCCTGTACCTTGCCCAGGTTGGAGCTGTCGGGCGCGCCGGTACGCGGGGTGCCGGAGCTGAAGGTCTCCACCCACAGGTTGTTGCCCTTGGCTTCCAGGCCCTGCGAGTTGTTGAAGGTGGTGAGCGCGACCTGGCCCAGCGGCTTGTCGTCGCCGTTGGTGTAGCGGGCATAGACCACGCCCTCTTCGGACACGGTGATCTCGTTGAGCTTGCCGGCGGCGTAGCCGTCCTGCTGGGTGTTGCGCAGCGCGAACTTTTCGCCGTACTGGGTCGACCCGGTGACATCCAGGGTCATCGCCAGGGTGCCGGCGCCGGTGGTCGGGGTGAACGGGTCCATCACGATCTGGCCGTTGGCCGGGTTGGTCAGTGCGCCTGCATCGTTGAAGGTGAGGGTGGTCGGGGTGCCCACGGCCTGGCCATCGACGTAGTTGTAGACCTGCCATTCGTTGGCGGTGGCCGTCTTGACGAAGTACGAGGTCTGGGTGTGGCTCACGCCCAGCGAGTCGTACACCGTGATGCCGCCGGTGGACTGGTTGTAGCTGTTGGAATCGGTCGGGTCGAACGTGGCCAGGGTCGGCTGCTTGGCGTTGGCCGGCAGGGTGAACGCCACGTTGACCTTGCCGGTCTGCTTGGGCGGGCTGTCGGTGGTGAGCAGCTGCAGGTCGGTCAGGCGGCCGCTGTCGAAGCTGGTGCCGTCGGCGTTGGGCGCGAACACCTGCAGGCGCGCACCCTGCGGGTTGGTCACGTAGCCGGCCTGGTCGGTCTGGAAGTTGCCGGCGCGCGAGTACACGCGGGCGCCGTTCATGCTCATGGTGAAGAAGCCTTCGCCGGAGATCGCCATGTCCAGGCTGCGCCCGGTCTGCTCGTTGTTGCCCTGCGAGAACTGCTGGGCCACGTTGGTCAGGCGCACGCCCGAACCCACTGCATTCTTGGACAGGCCATAGCTGGTGGCCGAGAACAGGTCGGCGAACTCGGCGCGCGATTCCTTGAAGCCGGTGGTGTTGACGTTGGCGATGTTGTTCGCGGTGACGTTCAGGTCGGCATTGGCGGCATTGATGCCGGACAGCGAGATGTTGAAGCCCATGGGATTCTCCTTGGATGCGTGACGAAGGGACTCAGCTGACGCGCAGCACGTAGTCGATCGGGGCCGTGCCCAGGCCCTTGAGGTTGAGGTAGAGGCCGTCCGAGCCGACGGTGACGCTTTCCACCGGTGCTTCGACGTAGGTGTTGATCTTGGTCTGGGTACCGGCGCTGTCGGTGTGGGTGGCGGCGATGGTGTAGCTGCCGGCGGCCATGCGGTTGCCGTTGGCATCCTTGCCATCCCAGTTGAAGGTCACTTCGCCGGCTTCCTTGGCTTCCACGCTGAGCTGGGTCACCTTCACGCCGTTGGCGTCGGTGATGTCCACGGTGACGTAGCCGGCGCCGGGCGCAGCGACCATGCCGCTGGTATCGCCTTCGGTTTCCAGCTGCCATTTGGTGGAGGGCACCAGCACGTCATGGCCGACCAGCGCCGCGCCGCGCAGCACCTGGTCGCCGGCCATCGATTCCTGGAAGCCCTGGACGGTGCTGTTGAGGTCATTGATGCCCTGCACCTGCGACAGCTGCGCCATCTGCGCCACCATCTGGGTGTTGTCCATGGGCTTGAGCGGATCCTGGTGCTGCAGCTGTTCGGTCATCAGGCGCAGGAAGTCGGCCTGGTCCAGGGTGTCCTTCTTCTTGGTGGTGCTGCTGTTGGGTGCGTTCAGGCCCAAGGCGCTGTAGATGTCGGTGTTGCCGACGCCGCTGGTGCTGCTCATGACGGTATGTCCTGCAATAAGAAGGGTCAGCGACCCATGGTCAGGGTGGCCAGCGCCAGTTCCTTGGCGGTGGTGAGCATCTCCACGCCGGCCTGGTAATTGCGCGAGGTCGAGATCAGGTTGACCATCTGGGCGACGGGGTCGACATCGGGCTGGTAGATGTAGCCATCGCCATCGGCCAGCGGGTGGCCGGGCTCGTAGCGCTTGATCGGCGCGGCGTTGCTCTGGCTGATTTCCTTCACCTGGACGGTGGTGATGTTCGGGTCGGTGCGGCTGGTGACCGACTGGAAGATCGGTTCGAGCGGCTTGTACACGGCATCGGCCGAGCCGGCGACGGTGTCGGCGTTGGACAGGTTGGAGGCCAGCGTGCTCATGCGCACGGACTGGGCCTGCAGCGCGGAGCCGGCGATATCGAAGATGGGCAGGTTGCTCATGGCTTATTGCCCCGTGATCGCGGTGAGCATGGAGCGCACCTTGGATTCGACGAAGCTCAGCGAGGCGCGATATTCCAGCGCGGCGCGGCCATAGGCGGCGCGCTCGGCATCGGGATCGACGGTATTGCCGTCGATGCTCGGCTGCACGCCTTCCTTGGTGATCTGGAACGGGTTGAGCCCACCGCCGATGCTGAAGTGCTGCTCATTGGTGGTCCGCATGAGCCCGTTGCTGTCGGCACCCTGGGCGTTGCGCAGGGCGGCATCGAAGTCCAGGTCCTGGGCCTTGTACCCGGGGGTATCGGCATTGCTCAGGTTGCTGGCAATCAGCTTCATCCGCTGCTCGCGCAACGGCATGGCCTGGGCATGGACACCCAGATAGTCGGAAATCAGGTTGGGCATGGCGCTCTCCCACGGGACGATGTGGGGAGTGGTGCAAGCGGCATGCCAGAAATAATGATTGGCCAGCTGAAGAGCGGCTGTTCATTGCTCCTGCGAGGCGGGCGACGGCAGCCCCTGCCGGGACACGCCGTGAACCCATCCATGGGGGCTCGTTCGCGCCATCCATGGCGCTCTACGGTCCCGTCAGGGGCTGCCGCCGCCCGCCAATCAACATTGCGTCAGCGGCCAGGCAAGCAAGGCAAGGGCAACAAGGCGCCGGCCACCCGTCCCGACCCTGCCCGCAGCAATCCAGCCGCTGCTTTTGCCTCAGGCCGCCAGGGCGACCTTGCGCAGGCGATCCAGCACGAAATCGGCCAGTTCGTGTGGGGAATACTTGGCTACGAAGGCGTTGGCGCCGACCCGCTCGACCATGGCGTTGTTGAATACGCCCGAGAGGGAGGTGTGCAGCAGCACGTACAGGCCGGCTAGGCCCGGATGGCGACGGATTTCCGTCGTCAGGGTGTAGCCGTCCATGGCCGGCATTTCGATGTCCGAAATGACCATGGCGTAACGCTCGGCCGGGTTTTCGCCGGCGGCGTGGATCTGCAGCAGGTGGTCCAGCGCCTGCTTGCCGTCCGAGAGCAGGGTGGCGCCCACGCCCAGCTGGTCCAGCACGCTGCGGATCTGCTGGCGGGCAACCCGCGAGTCGTCCACCACCAGCACCTGCAGCTGCGGGGCGTCGGCCGGCAGCGCCATCGAGGGGTCCAGCACGGCCTCGCCACGCACCTGGGCGATGTCGGCCAGCACGCTTTCCACGTCGATCACCTGGATCAGCTCACCCTGGAAGCGGGTGACGGCGGTCAGGTAGCTCGATTCGGCGCCCAGCTCCGGCGGCGGGTGGATGTCTTCGACCGCGATGTTGACGATGCGCTCCACGCCGCTGACCAGGAAGCCCTGGATCGAACGGTTGAATTCGGTCACCACCAGGTAGCCCGGCGACTTGTCGGCGTCCGGCTCGCGCTCGGGGTGGCCGATCGCCAGGCCCAGGTCCAGCACCGGTACCGAGCGGCCGCGCACGTCGGCCACGCCGGCGAACTGGCTGGGCAGCCCGGGTACCTGGAACAGGTCCGGCCGGCGCAGGACTTCCTGCACCTTGAACACGTTGACGCCAAAAAGCTGACGTCCGCCAAGGCGGAACAGCAGCAGGGCCAGGCGGTTGTGGCCCGCCAGGCGCGTGCGCTGGTCGATGCGGTTGAGCAGGTCATGTGACATGGGGGATGTATCGGCGGCATTGGCAATCACTTGAGCGCCGCGCGCCGTGCATGAACGGCACGGCCCTTGCAGGGTGCTGCGCATGTGCCTTGCCCCGGAGCCGCCATGCGTATCCTTCCTATAGTTGTCGCGCTGATCGCGTTGGCCGGTGCGTCCCCGCACGCCCAGGCCGCTGGCGGCTGGCAGCCGGTGGACAGCATCCGCGCCGCCGCGCTGTCCACGTTGCCGGCGGGCAGCGAAGGCGACACCACCCTGGATTCGGCGCTGCGCCTGCCGGCCTGCGGCCAGGACCTGCGCGCCCAGCCCACCGGCACCAGCACTGTGGAGGTCAGCTGCCCCGACGCGGGTGGCTGGCGCCTGTTCGTACCGGTGAAGGTGCGCCGCAACCAGACCGTGCTGATCCTCAATCGGGGCATTGCCGCTGGAGAAACGCTGGGGGTGGCCGATATCACCACGGCACAGCGAGACGTGGCCCGCATTGCCGGTGCCGCCCTGGCCGACCCGGCCGTGGCGGTGGGGCGGGTGGCGCGGCGTACGCTGAGTGCCGGCAGCCTGCTGTCGGCCAACGACCTGGTCGCCCAGCGTCTCATCCGCCGCGGCGACAGCGTCGCCCTGGTCTCCCGTTTTGGCGGGGTCGAGGTCCGGGTGGCGGGGAAGGCCCTGGCCGATGCAGGTGAAAATGAACGCGTATCCGTGGAGAATCTGTCGTCACGCAAGGTGGTCCAGGGCACGGTGGCGGCCAGCGGCGACGTTTTTGTGACGCGCTGACCACTCCAGCACGCAAAATCTCCTAAAGATGCCGGCCCCCGTGCCGTTATCCCTTGTGAACCGTAACTCCCAGGACAACCCATGAGCCAGAAAATCGACGGCAACCTGCAGGCGACCGCCCATCTGCGCAGCATTGCGCCGGGTAACAAGCCCAGCGTGAGCACCGATGCCCCGGCGCGGCCGGTGGAAGCGGCCGACAGCCTGAAGCTGACCGGCGAGGCCACCAGCCTGCAGGCGCTGCAGCGCGAACTGAGCACCGCCCCGGCGATCGATGCCGGCCGCGTGCAGGCCGTGCGCGAGTCGCTGCAGAACGGCACCTACAAGATCAATCCGGACGCGATCGCCTCGCGCATGCTTGAGCTGGACCAGCAGCTGCAGAAATGAAGCTGGCCATGAGCGAGCCATTGCAGCGCCTCAGCGATGCCTTGGACGTCGAACGCCAGGCCTTGGTGGAGCATGACGTCCAGTCCCTGATCCGCGCCACCAGCGCCAAGCTCGATGCGCTGCGTGCGCTGGAGCAGGTGTTGCCGGTGGGGCAGAACGAACGCCTGCAGGAGCTGGCCGAGCGCAACCGCGCCAACGGCGTGCTGCTGGCGCGCCGCCGCCGCGAGGTCAACTGGGCACTGCGCCAGCTGGGCCGCAGCGAAGCCTCCTCGGCGTACGACGCCAAGGGCCAGGCCAATACCCTGCATACGCGCAGGCCGCTGGCGGTCGCCTAGGCGCCAACACGGATATAGTGGGCACCTGTTTCGACTGCCCCGATGTGACCGTGACCGCGCCCACCACTTTTGTCACCGCACCGCTGCCGCCGCAGCCGGTTCTGCTTGCGCTGTTCGAGCGCATCAACGAAGGCGTGCTCCTGTTCCGTGATGACGGCAGCGTGGCCGTGGCCAACGCCGCCGTGCGCGGCATGCTCGGCCAGGCCGAGATCGATGCCGGCGTGGATCCCGCGCAATGGCTGCGCCAGCTGCTGCCGCCCGATGCGCTGGAGCATGCGCGCCTGCACGGCCACTGGAACGGCAGCCTGCCCGTGGGCGAACGCATGGTCATCGCGCATGTCTACCAGCAGGAAGACGCCGGCCGGCTTCATTACCTGGCGCTGTTCCGGCGCATCGAAGGCCAGGAAGACTACGAACGCGAGCTGCAGCAGCGCCACGCCGAGCTGCGCCAGGCCTACCTGCGCCTCAACGGCACCCAGGAAAAACTGCTGCAGTCGGAAAAGATGGCCTCCATCGGCCAGCTCGCCGCCGGCGTCGCGCACGAGATCAACAATCCCATCGGCTACGTGCACTCCAACCTGGGCAGCCTGCAGGAATACCTGCGCAGCCTGTTCACCGTGATCGAAGCCTATGAGCGGGCACTGCGCGCGCCGGACCCGAAGGCGCTGATTCCCGAAATCGACGATATCCGCAACCGCTTCGACATCGATTTCATCAGCCGCGACCTGCCGCAGCTGATGGCCGAATCACGCGAAGGCATCGAGCGGGTCACCCGGATCGTGCGTGACCTGAAGGACTTCTCGTACTCGGGCCGCGACGAATCGTGGAAGCTCGTCGACCTGCACTCGGGTCTTGAGTCCACGATCAACATCATCTGGAACGAGCTCAAGTACAAGGTGACGCTGCACCGCGAGTTCGGCCAGCTGCCGCTGGTGGAATGCCTGCCGTCCGAGCTCAACCAGGTCTACATGAACCTGCTGCTCAATGCCGGCCACGCCATCGCCGAGCGCGGCACCATCACCGTGCGCACCGGCGTGGACGGCGACTACGTCTGGGTGGAATTCGAAGACACCGGTGGCGGCATTTCGCCGGACCTGCGCCAGCGCATCTTCGACCCGTTCTTCACCACCAAGCCGGTGGGTAGCGGCACCGGGCTGGGGCTGTCGATCTCCTACAGCATCATCAACAAACACCACGGGCGGATTGACCTGGACAGCACCCCGGGCGTCGGGTCACGGTTCCGGTTGGTGTTGCCGATCAAGCAGCCGCGGTAAAGCGCAGTCCCGATCATTTTCATGCGTTACCGGGCGTTGCTGGGTTCACGGCAGTCGTTTGGGAACCGACTCTACCAGCGCAGTGCGTGCCTGCTGTTTGTTACCGCCCGCGACAAACTGTGAGGGGAGTGGGCTGCCCGTCGCCCTCCCCAGCACGTAGCAACCGAAACGCTGCTTTTTACTCGCTCTCCGGCGAAGGAATAGCCACCGGCTGGGCAGTATTGGCGCGGCGTTGTTCTTCGTGCGTGCGGAATGCCTGGTGGATGTGCTTGCGCAGCTCGTCGTCGTTCCAGGGCTTGGTCAGGAAGCGGTAGATCGCGCCGCGGTTGATCGCGTCGGTGACCGTGTTGAGGTCCGTGTAGCCCGACAGCACCAGCCGGATCGTGTCCGGGTACAGCATCTTCACCCGGCCCAGGAACTCCGTGCCGCTCATGTCGCTCATGCGCTGGTCCGACAGGATCACCTGCACATCGTTGATCGCCAGCAGGTCGAACGCATCGCGCACGTTGCCTGCCGCCAGGATCCGGTAACCATCGCGGCGGAACAGGCGCACCAGCGAACGCAGCACGTTCTCCTCGTCGTCCAGCAGCAGCAGCGTGCGGTCCGGGCGGGTTTCGGCGAACGCTTCCGGGCGCAGGTAGCGCCGGCGCAGGGTCATGCCCGCCGCGTCGGCCGACATCGGCTCGCCGAACAGGTACCCCTGGAACACGTCGCAGTCATTGCGGCGCAGGAAGCCCAGCTGCGCCTGCGATTCGACCCCGTTGGCAATCACCGTCATGCCCAGCTGGTGGCCCATGGCGATGATCGCGCGCGCAATGGCCGCCTCGCGGTTTCCGGCCGGCGCGCTCTTGATGAAGCTGCGGTCGATCTTCAACTTGTCTACCGGGTAGCGCACCAGCGCGCTCAGGCTGGAATCGCCGGTGCCGAAGTTGTCCAGGCTCAGGCTGATGCCTTCGTTGCGCAGGTTCACCAGCGTTTCGTGCACGAAGTTGACGTTGTTGGTCAGCGCACTTTCGTTGATTTCCAGCGTGAGCATGTGAGCCGGCACCCCGGCGGTCTGCATCAGCGCCATCACCTCACCGAAGAAGTTCGGACGCAGCAGCTGCAGCGTCGACACGTTCACCGCGATGGTGAAGTCATCGAAGCCCAGGTCCCGCCAGAGCCTGGCCTGCTTCAGTGCGCCCTCCAGCACCCACGTGCCGATCTGCACGATGATGCCCAGCCGCTCGGCGGTGCGCATGAAACGCTCCGGCACCAGCATGCCCAGCGTCGGTGACTGCCAGCGCAGCAGCGCCTCCATCCCGACCACGTGGCCATCGCGGGCGCTCACCAGCGGCTGGTAGCGCAGCTTCAGCTCGCCATTGGGAATGGCGTCCACAATCTGGCGCGCGATGATGCTCTCGCTGTGCGCGCTGGACGGGGTGTTGACCGCGTGGATGCGCACGGCATTGCCGCCCTCGCGGGCGGCCTGGTACAGCGCGTCCTCGGCATGGTCGAGCAGGCGCGAGGTCTCCGTCGCATGCTCCGGACACAGGCTGACGCCAAGCTTGCCGGTCATGAACAGCGTATACGGCAGCACAGACAGGGGCAGCTCAAGCTGCTGCCGGATCTCTTCGGCCAGGTCGTCCGGCAGCGGCAGGTCGGCGGTGCGCGGTACCGCGATCAGGAATTCATCGCTGCCATGCCGCCACAGCTTGCCGCGCCCGCGCAGGTGGTGCTGCAGGCGCTGGGCCACCAGCACCAGCGCCTGATCGCCGACCTCGGCGCTCATGTTCTCGTTGACCGACGCGAAGTGGTCGATATCCACGTGCATCAGCATCAACGGCGTGCCACCGGAGGCGGCCTCGGCCACCATCGCCTGCAGCGCAGGATTGCCGGCACCCAGCCGGGGCGGCGCGTCCTCGATGCTGACCAGGGGCAGGGAAGGGTTCCACATCACTCAATATTCCACGGTATCGGGGGTGGCCACACCATCGCTGCGATAAGGCAGGAACAGGTCGACCAGGGTGCCGGCGCCATGCGCCGACTCGATCTTGAGGGTGCCGCCGGCGCTCTGCGCGCGTTCGCGCATGACGATCAGGCCCAGCCCGCGCGGGCCGTCGGGGTCGAAACCTTCGCCGTCATCGCGCACCTGCAGGTGCAGGCCATGGTCCTGCACGTCCTGCAGCGTCAGGTGCACCTGGCTGGCGCGCGCATGGCGCAGCACATTGGTCAGGCTTTCCTGGGCGATGCGGAAACAGGCCTGCTCGATCTCACCCTGCGGCCGTCGCGGCAGCGCCGCGATGTCGGCCAGCAGTTCGATCGGCGAGGAACGGAACAGCACCCCGGCCTGCCAGCGCAACGCCGCCTCCAGGCCCAGTGCATCCAGCTGCGGCGGGCGCAGCAGGGTGGAGATGTCGCGCAGCTTGCCCACCGTGGTGTCGGCCAGCTGGATGATCTGCTCCAGGTCCTCGCCGCGCCGTTGCGGATCGGCTTCATCCTGTGCCGCATACGCCGACAGCTTCATGGCGGTGATGGCCTGGCCGATATCGTCGTGGAGGTCGCGCGAGATCGCGCGGCGCTCGTCTTCCTGCAGCGAGAACAGGCGCCCGGCCATGGCCTGCAGCTCGCGGTTGCTGGTTTCCAGCGCCTCGCGGATACGCTCGGGTTCGCTCAGGTCGCGCACGATCAACAGCTTGCAGTTGCGCCCGCCGTAACGCACCTCGCCCACCGCCAGCCCGGCCTGGAAGCCTTCGCCGTCCAGCCGGCGCATGCCGATGACTTCACTGCCGCTGCTGGGCAGGGGAATGGTGGCGAACAGCTGCGCGCGGACCCGGGACAGGTCGGTGGCGGCGACCAGCGCCGACAGCGGCTCGCCCAGCAGCGTGTGCTGCCCGTAGCCGAACTGGGCCGCGGCGCAGGCATTGGCATACAGCACGTGTTCGTCGGAGAGGATCACCACGCCGTCGGGCAGCACCCGGACCAGTTCGCGGAACTGCTCCTCACGCTCGCGCAGCAGGCGCCGCGAGTGTTCGCGCTCTGTTACATCCTGTAGGGTGCCCAACACGCGCGGGCGCCCGGCGTCGTCGGTGCCGCTCTCGGCGCGCAGGTGGACCATCAAGGCGCGACCGTCCATGGCCAGCAGCGGCAGCAGTACGTCGATCTGCACCTGCTCGCCCCGCATGTCCTGCAGCAGCTGTTCGCTCAGTGCGGCGGTGGACGGATCGGCCGGCACCAGCAGCTCGTCGAAGCGGTGCCAGCGCCGCGCTTCCGGTGGGCGCCGGCCCAGCAGGTGGTAGACCTGGTTGGAGTACTGGCCCATACCCGTGGCGGGGTCGACTTCCCACGCGCCGATCCGGGCCATTTCATGGGCTTCCTCGACACGGGCCAGGGCCTGGTCGCGGCGGCGCAGCGCCTGGTCTTCGCGGGTCCGGTCGATGGCGATCAGCAGCCGCGCCGGGCGGCCGGCGTAATCGAGGTAGTTGCTGCGCATTTCGATCCGCCGTGGGCTGCCGTCCTTCAACAGCAGGTCGGCGGTAAGCACGCACAGCTGGTCCGGCTGGGCCCGGATCTGCTCAAGCTTGGCGGCCAGGACTGCTTCGTCACCCGGTGGCCACAGCGCGGTCATCGGCAGGGCAGTGAACTCCTCGCGCGTCCAGCCGAACAGGCTGCACGCGGCCGGGTTGACGTCCAGGATCTCCAGCGTGTCCAGGTCGTACACCAGGATCGGCCCGGGATTGCCCTCGAACAGCTGCCGGTGGCGCTGCTCGGAGTGCTCCAGCTTCGCGTGGGTCTGCAGCACGTGGTGGGCGAGCGGGCGCAGCAGCAGGTAGATCAGCGCGCCGCTGAGGATGACGAAGAACGCCCCTTTGGCGGTCTGCCAGCGCGCGGCCGTGGCCAGGTCGGCGGTGAGCACCTGCACGGCGGCGTCGCTGCACAGGATCCACACCAGCGCCAGCACCAGATAGCCGAGCACCACCCGCCAGCGATCCCGGCGCAGGGCCTGGGCGAGCGGGTGGTCACGACGGTGCGGTGCGGGCGGGCCGGGCGGGACGACAGGCATGGGGCGCGACGGGAAGGGGTTGGGTGGGCGGTCCATAGTAGTGGCTGGGACGCCCCGGGCGCACGCGAGGCTCAACTATCGACCAGAACAGCCGCTAACGATTGCGTTCCCGGCTGTCGGGTGCGTTATCGGAGTCATACCGCGTGGACCAAGGCATCATCGCGAGTCTGCTGCAGCACCCCCTGGCCTCGGCCCTGGTCATCCTGGACCGGACCGGGCGCCCGCTCGCCGCCAATCCGGCCGCGCGCGAACATGGGTTGCCGGCTACCGTGGCGGCCTACGGCGAGCTGCTGGAAGACCTGCGGCTGCTGGCCGCCGATGGCGGCCTGGTGCCCTGCCAGCTGCCGGGCGGGCCCCGTGGACGCTTCGATGGCTGGATGCGCGCCGTGCACGACGCCGACGGCAACCTGCTGGCCTTCACCCTGAGCGTGCCCGAACCGGTGGCCGCCTACGCGGGCAGCCGCTGGGAAGTGGCGCTGGACCACGCCGGACACGGCTTGTGGGACTGGGACCTGCCCAGCGACGCGGTGACCCGTTCGCAGCGCTGGCATGACGTGCCGGCCGGCATGGACGAACACGCGGCGGCGGACGCCGGCCAGGCGTTGCTGGCGCCTGTGCATCCCGATGACCAGGCTGCGGTGCGCGCGGCGCTGGACGCGCACCTGCGCGGCGAAGGGGAGGTGTACACCGCCCAGTACCGCCTGCGCCATCCCGAAGGCGAGTGGCGCTGGGTGCTCGATCGCGGCCGCGTGGTGGCCCGAACCGTCGACGGACAGCCGCTGCGCATGGTCGGCACCCACACCGACATCCAGGCACAGAAACAGATGGAAGCCCTGCTGCTGGAGCAGCAGGTGCACCTGCGCGAGGCGCAGCGCATCGCCAGCATGGGCAGCTGGTCGTGGGATCCGGACAGCCGCCAGTTCTGGTGGTCGCCGGAGTTCCGGGCGCTGCTCGGCGTGGGCGATGCCCCGTTGAGCAGTCGCCGCCACTGGCTGCGCCTGCTGGAACCGCGTTCGCGCGGCCTGCTGCGGCAGGCCTGGCGGCGCATGCTGCGCGATGGCAAGCCCAGCACGCTGGCGCTGGAGCTTCCGCGCGGGAACGACAGCGCGCTGCACCTGCGATTGTGGATGCAGCCGCTGCTGAGCCCGGACGGGCGCATCCAGCGCCTGCTTGGCCAGGTCCAGAACATCACCGAACAGCACCAGACCGATGCGCTCATCCGCTGGCGGACCGAGCTGCTGAACCGGGTCTCGGCGCTGGGCAGGATCGGCGGTTGCGAGATCGACGTGGCCACCCGCCACATGCAGTGGACCGAGGAGTGCTACCGCATCCACGGGCTGCGCAAGGAACCGATCACCCTGGACCAGGCGCTGGCGCTGTACACGCAGGATTCGCGCGATGCCTTCGAGGCCGCACTGGCGCGCATTGCCGCCGGCGGCCTGCCCGAACAGCTGGACCTGTGTTTCTACCGCCAGTCCGGGCTGCGCGTCTGGGTGCAGGTGCTGGTCGAGCTGGACCATCGCGACGGCCTGCCAACCCGCTTCGTGGTGCTGTTCCGTGACATCACCCGCGAACGCGAAGCCAACGAGCGGATCGAGCTGCTGGCCCATTATGACCTGCTCACCGGCCTGCCCAACCGCATGCTGCTGCGCGAGCAGACCGCCGACGCCATCGAGGAAGCGCGCGATCGCGGCGCGCCGTTGGCGATGCTGTTCATCGACCTGGATGGCTTCAAGACCATCAACGACACCTTCGGCCACGCCACCGGCGATGCGCTGCTCAAGGCAGCGGCGGCGCGGCTGCACCAGAACCTGCGTAACGCCGACCTGTTCGGGCGCTTCAGCGGCGATGAGTTCATCGTGGTGCTGCGCGACCTGGCCGATCCGGAAGATGCCGGGCACGTGGCGCGCAAGCTGATCGCATCGCTGGCCGAGCCGCTGCAGCGCGGTGACACCACCTTGAAGGTGGGCGCCAGCGTGGGCATTGCGATGCTCGACGAAGGACGCACCGATTTCGATTCCCTGCTGCGCGCGGCCGATGCGGCCATGTATGCCGCCAAGGAAGCGGGGCGCAATACCTACCAGTACTACAGCCAGGACGCGTTGCTGCGGATCCAGCGCAAGCTGGAGATCGAGCACGCGCTGCTGGGCGCCATCGAGCGCGAAGAATTCAGCCTGGCCTACCAGCCGCTGCTGCATGCCGCGCAGGACCAGCCGCCGGCCATCGAGGCGCTGCTGCGCTGGCACCGCCCGGGGATTGGCTACTGCAGTCCGGCCGAGTTCATTCCCATTGCCGAGAAGTGCGGCGAGATCGTGCGCATCGGCGACTGGGTGCTGGCCGAAGCCTGCCGCCAGGCAGCCGCCTGGGACCGGGCAGGGCTGGTGTTCGACCGGATCGCGGTGAACGTGTCGGCCGTGCAGCTGCGTGACCGCGGCTTTGCCGAGCGGGTGATCGACATCTGCCACGCCCATGGCTGGGCACCGCAGCGGCTGGAACTGGAGCTGACCGAATCGGCGCTGATCCGTGACACCGACGTGCTGCGGCATTGCTTCGATGTACTGGAGCGGCACGGCGTGCCCTTGGCGGTGGACGACTTCGGTACCGGCTTCTCCAACCTGCACTACCTCAACCGTTTCCCGGTGGGCCGCCTGAAGATCGACCGCAGCTTCGTGCAGGGCATGCTCCACGATGCCGGTACCGCCGAGGTCACCCAGGCCATCGTGCACCTGGGCCACGCGCTGGGCATGAAAGTGGTGGCCGAAGGCGTGGAAACCGAGCAGGAAGAAGCGATGCTGCGCCGCCAGGGCTGCGATGAGATCCAGGGCTACCTGTATTCGCGCCCGCTGACCCCGCGTGACCTGGCCCAGTGGCTGAAGCACGGTGGCGGACAGATGCAGGCGATTGCCGCCCCGGCGGGTGACGCGTTGCGGATTCCCGTCGCCCCCTGACGGGGCGTGGGCCGGCCAACGGCCGGCGCTACCGCTGTCCGTTGCCCGTTGATGATCCCGATGCCGTCGTGTCCATGACCGTTGACCGGCCTGTGGTGGGTTGATTCCGATCCACGTATTGTTACGGGCCCATCGGGACCCGTATCAACCAATACTTTCTCCGCTCAGTCCCAGGTCCCACGCCAATCCCGCCAATGCGGGATCCAGCGGCGGTGCCGCCGGTGCCGTCGCCATCATTCCCGCCAGTTCCCGTTGCGCCTGTTGTTCCAGCGCCGCCAACAGCGCACGCCCGCTCTTCGGCACTACGGGCGCCAGAGCAGGGGGCATGACGTCGCCCGCAGCGTCGGGCGACGCGCCGTTACCGGCAGGAATCAATTGGGAGGGGGCGGCGTTCAACAGCATGCGGCAGTCTTCAGCAGATGGGTCAGGGTGCTACACGCACGAAAGCCCCGGCAATGCCGGGGCCCTCGTGGAATGCCGTTGCGGGCACGAATGGCAGGTCAGAACAGTTCAACCGCACCGGCTGCCATGCTCTGCTGGCTCACCGGCTTGTGCGGCGGGCGTTCCCATTCGCTGCGCATTTCGCGCAGGCGGTTGCCGGTACGCTGCAGCGCGGTGGCCACTTCGGCATCGAACACGCCGCCGTTACGGTGCAGCAGTTCCTGCAGGCCGACCGCTTCACGGTTGATCGAGGTCAGGCGGTCCAGGTGGGTGTGCACGCCGCCCAGGGCCTGGGTGGCGATGTCCTCGAACTGCAGGGCGCGCACGGCTTCGGCCACGCTGCTGTCGATGGCACGGCCGCACTCGGAAATCTCGCGCATGCCTTCGCCCAGCGACGCGTTGATCTGCGCCACGTTGTCGAGCATGGCCGCCGCTTCGTGACGCGCTTCGCGGGAGCGGTCCATGTCCCGCGAGGCCATGTTGGAGACCGTCTCGCGGACCTTGGCGATGGCGTCCTTGGAGCTGTGCGCCAGCTTGCGGATCTGCTCGTTGAACGTGGTGGAACGCTCGGAGAGGTTGCGCACCTCGTCGGCCACCACCGCGAAGCCGCGACCGGCTTCACCGGCACGGGCTGCTTCGATGGCCGCGTTCAGCGCCAGCAGGTTGGTCTGGTCGGCGATCGACTTGACGTCTTCCAGCAGCGCGAAGATGCCATCCAGGTGCTGCGCCATCTGGTCGATGTGCTGCACGGTGTTGCTGCTCTGGCCGCTGACCTGTTCCAGCGCTTCCACCAGCTGTTCCATGCGGTGGCTGGCGTGCTGGGCGAAACGGGCCACGTCGACGCCGGCGCCGCCGTCTTCACCGGCGCGGTCGACGATCCGGGCCAGTGCCTGGCTCTGCTGGCGGGACTTGCGGTTCATGGCATCGAAGCTGCCACCCAGGCCGGCCACGGCCTGGCGGATCAGGTCACGGGCGCGTTCGATTTCGCCACGCGAACCGTCGATTTCGTTGCCGACGAACGAGCGCAGCTCGGTCAGCAGCTGGTCCTGTTCCCGCATCATGCGGGCATGCTCGGGCGAGCGCTGGGTCTGGGCGCGGGCGGTCCACCACGCGAACCCCAGCCAGCTGAGCGTCATCGTGGTCAGGATCGCCCAGCGCAGGGCGGCCGGCCATTCAAAGCCGATGGCGAAGGGAAGCAGCAGGGTCAGGACCAGGGGGGCGGCCAGACTAGTGAAGAGGCGTGAGTACATGGACGTTCTCGGGGAGGTGCACGGATGATGTATCGGCCGTACCCCCGTTTGCTTTAGGA